>CAXUCM010000035.1:0-16458 GCA_964249315.1 uncultured Acetobacteraceae bacterium
CCAGGGGTTTCACCCCTGGACCCCGATCAAAGGCGAAGCCTTTGAAATCCTGTTTATCTCTCATCTCTCGGCGTCGCCCGGACCACTGTCGGGATGCGCTGCTTCGCCCGACTCACTTGGCGGCCGGTATCCACGAGGCCGTCGCGGCCGGACTGCCGGCGAAGGCCGGCACCTTCGCCTCCAGATCCGCAATGGTCTTGATGTCGTCGCGGAGCAGCGTCTCGCGCGTCACGAGGGCCGGCTGCACGAGGATCCGGTGGCCCGGACTGTGCCCGGCCAGCAGCAGCGCCGCGGCGCGCACCGAGACCTCGCCCACCACTGCCGGGTTGGTCGCAGCCGTCGCGACCCAGGCGCTGCCGGGATCGCGCATCGCGGTGATGTCCGCCGTCGAGATATCGGCGCTGTAGACGCGGATCCTGCCGTTGAGCTTGTTCTCGTCGACCGCAAGCTTGGCACCGCGCGCGAACTCATCCCAGGGAGCGAAGATCACGCTCATATCGGGATGGGCACGGAAGACGGCGCCGGATTGATCGGCCACCGCGGTTGCGACCGGACTGTTGGCGGTGCCCCAATGGGCGACCTCGTGGATGCCGGGATGCGCCCGCTTCAGATCGAGCCACACGGCATGCCGACGATCCAGCGGCGCGAAGCCGGCGACGTAGATCAACCCGGCCCGGAAGCTCGTGCCGTTCTCCTTCACGGCCTGATCCAGCACCAGCGTCGCGAGGTCATGATCGCTCTGCTCGACCTGCGGTATCGCGGGGTTGTCGAGATCGACGTCGAAGGCGACGACCTTGATGCCGGCATCCACCGCCTGCTGCGCGACGTCCTTGATCGTGTCGGGCATGCCGTGATCGATGACGAGGCCTTTCACGCCCAGATTGATCGCCTGCTGGATCGCATCCCGCTCGGCGGCGGCATCCCCGCGACCTGGAAACAGGCGCAGATCGATGCCCATCGCCCGCGCCTGACGCTGCGCGCCCGCCTGGTAGGCCTGGAAGAAATCGCCCTGGGACAGCAGGCTGACGAGGGCGACCTTCACGCCGCCCTTGTCGAAGGGCGCGGGCGCACCGGCGAGGCCCGCGGCGCAGGCCAGGCTCGCGTGCGCCAGGAAGGCACCCGCCAAGGTCGCGATAATCGTTCTCATAGCGCCGCACATAGATATTGACGTATCGAGGGTCGAGGTTGGGGCTCTGCCCATCGATCCGCTTCGCGGCTCGATCCCGCCAAAGGCTTCGCCTTTGGAAACCTCGTAGAAAGCAAATGGATTCTCAAGGCTTCGCCTTGAGCGGGTCCAGGGCAGAGCCCTGGCCTTTGACGGGCCACGTGCAAGGCTCGCTGGTATCATGGTCCGGACCCTCGTGGTTTCGCCGAAGCGGATGTCATCAGGACGCGCCGCGGCCGAGGCGGTAGGTCAGCGCGAGCGATGCCACCAGCACCGCGCCCTTGATGAAATCCTGCGTGTAGTACGGCGCGTTGAGCATCGTCAGCCCGTTGAGCAGCACGCCCACCAGGATGGCGCCGACGACGGTGCCGAGCACGTTGGGCCGGCGCAGGTTGAGCACGGCGAAGCCGATCAGGGCGGAGGCGAAGCCGTCCTGCAGCAGGGAGCTTCCGGTCATGATGTCCCCGCGCCCGACGCGCGCGGCGAGCAGCACGCCGCCCAGCGAGGCGAGCAGTCCGGAGAGCAGGTAGGCGGCGAGGCGCAGCCGCCTGGTGGGCGCCCCGGCGAGATGGGCGGCCAGTTCATTGCCGCCGACCGCATAGAGGGCGCGGCCCCAGCGCGACCGTTCCATCAGGACCCAGAGCAGCAGGGCGACCATCGCGAGCACGACCACCGGCAGCGGCACCAGGCCGAACAGCCGGGCCCGGCCGAGCAGCAGGAAGTCCGGGGCGAAGACGCCGTTCGCGGTGCTGCCGTCGGCGAACATCATCCCCGTGGCGATGGAATTGCCGCCGCTCGGGATCAGCTGCAGGCCGCCGACGAGGAACAGCGTGCCGAGCGTCGCCAGCAGATCCGGCACGCCCAGCACGATGATCAGCAGGCTGTTGAACAGCCCGATCAGGATGCCGACGCCCAGCACCAGCAGCACCGTCGCAGGTGCGCCGCATCCACAGACGACCTGCGCGTAGGCCGCGGTCATGACGCCCATCGCCGCCGTGCTGCCGACCGAGAGATCGAAGCCGCCGACCGCGAGGCTCACGGTGATGCCGAGGCCAAGCAGCGCCGTCACGGAAACCGCCTCGAGGATATCGAGCAGGTTGGCGGCGCGCAGGAATACCGGCTGCACGATGGTGAACAGCGCCAGCAGCCCGGTCAGGATCAGGAAGATCCCGCTTCGGCCGGCGATGCGGAGGAAGTGCGGATTGCTGCGGCGCCCACCGCCTGCCCGGCTGGTGGCGGAGAGGATCCGGCTCAAGGTGCCGCTCCCGCGACCAGGGTCTCGAGGGTGGACAGCCGCGCCAGCAGATCCTCCGCCCCGGGCCGGTGCTCGGCGACGATGCCGCGCCCCCGCATGATCAGGATGCGATCGGCGGCCTCCAGCGCCTCCTCCATGTCGCTGGTGGCGATCAGGATGGTGGCGTCCGGATCCATGGCGCGCAGGGAGACGATGAGGTCGTGCCGCGCCCCGAGATCGACGCCCTGAAACGGCTCGTCCAGCAGAAGCATGCGGGACGGCCGTGCCTGCCAGCGTGCGACCACGACCTTCTGCTGGTTGCCGCCGGAGAGATGGTCGATCCGGTCCGCCGGACCGCGGCAGACGATGCCCAGGCGACGGATCGCGGTCGCCGCGGCGCCCAGCTCGCGCCTGCGGCCGACGAAGCCGAACAGCCGGGCCCAGTGCCTGAGATGCGGCAGGCCGATGGTGCCGGCGAGATCCGCACCGAGCGTGGAGGCCGGAGCGAGCGACGTGCGCCAGCGATCCTCCCCGGCCATGAACACGCCCGCCGCGATCGCCTCGGACGGACCGGAGGGGCGCCAGGGAGCACCCTCCAGGACGACGTCTCCCTCGGCGGGCCCTCGCAGGCCGAAGATCATCTCCAGCAGGCTGGTCTTGCCGGCGCCGAGCGGACCGGTCACGACCGTGATCTCGCCCGGCAGCAGATCGAGGTCGATGCGCGGTGCATCCTGCCGCAAGGTGACGCCGCGCAGGCGCAGGCTCGGTGAAGCGGCGACCTCGCTCCGGCGGGGCGCGGAGCCGACGCTGCGCCCGATCATCGCCATGGTGGCGGCGGCGAGGTCGAGCGGCCGCGCGAACTCTGCCACGACGCGGCCATGGCGCAGCACCACGGCGCGGTCGGCGATGCGGCGGAGGTCGGCGAGCTTGTGGGAGATGAACAGCACCCCGATGCCCCGCTTCGTCAGCCCCTCGATCAGCATGAACAACCGATCCGTTTCGCGCGCCGAGAGGGAGGCAGTGGGTTCGTCCAGGATCACCATGCGCGGCTCGCCCGACAGGGCACGGGCGAGGGCGACGCGCTGGCGATCGGCAAGGCTGAGGGCCGAGAGCGGTTGCGAGAGGTCGAGATCCAGGCCCGCCGTCCGGGCGATCTCCATGGCGCGGGCGCGGATGCGCCCCGGCGTCAGCAGAAACGGCACGCGACCACCACAGATCTCGTCCAGCAGGAGATTCTCTGCGACCGAGAGGGTGCCGATTCCGGCGTCGGCGACGCTCTGATGCACCGATACGATACCGGCCGCTCGCGTGGCGGCCGGACTTGCGAGATGGACCGCCGCACCGTCGATCTCGATCCCGCCGCGGTCGGAGGGGTGCACGCCGCCGAGGATCTTCACCAGGGTGGATTTGCCTGCGCCGTTCGCTCCCATGAGCGCCACGACCTCCCCTTGCGCCACGGCGAGGGTGACGTCATCCAGCACCAGAGTGCCACCGAAGCTCTTGCTGATGCCGCGTGCGACGATGCCGGAGCCGGAGGATGGGGTCGTCAGCTGCATGTCTCGGCTCAGGTTTCGCCCGCAAGGCCGTTGCCGTCCATCGAGACGGGCGCGATGCCTCGACAGGTCCTACAAAGCGAGCGCCCGAGGCCCCGCCGCATTCACGTCGGCGCGTCGACGGATCGACATGCCTGGGCACAGGTAATTACACGCATGAAGTTCGTATAAACAGGTTTCCACTCATCTTCAAGTTTGTTCCCGGGAGACGGCGGGCGTCGTGGACGAGGCGATGGCGATGGTCGGGCCCCTGCTGCGGCGTTCGTCCAGGATGCCTGGTGGCCGATGGCGCGCGACGCGTCCGGACGGTGGCGCGGGAGCCTGCTTGATGCTTGCTACCGCGGCCTCGACCGGATGCCTCCGATCAGCAGGTCGACCATGCTCGCGGCGGTCGCCTCGGCAGAGATCGAGCCGTTCGGATCCTGCCAGCGCGCCGGCCAGTTGAGGGCACCGGCGAGGGTGAACGCGGCGAGGCGCACATCCACCGGGGCAATCGAGCCGTCGGCGATCCCGGCCTCGATAAGGCGCCGCATCGACTGGTCGACCTCGCGTTTCAGCGCCCGGAACCGCAACGCGCCCTCGGGCGAGAGCATCTCGTCCCTGGTGCGGATGACGCATCGCCCGAAGTCGCCCATGTTGATTTCGGCGTATCGGCAAAGGAAACGCCGCAGACGGTCGAGGCCGCAGCCCGTCTCCTGAAGGGCCACGTCCGCGGCCGCCTGCAGCATCTCGATCCCGCGCGCGAGGCATTCGAGGAGCACCTGCTCCTTGTTGCCGAGGTAGTGGTAGATCGTCGGCTTGCTGATCTGCAGCGTGGCTGCAACCTCGTCCAGGGACGCCGCCTGGTATCCGCGCGCATTGAACGTGCGGACGGCAGCCAGCAGCACCGCGTCCCGCTTCAACGCACGCGCCTCCAGCCGCTGCTTGCGATTGCGGAAAGGGGTGGGCGACGGATCTGCAACATCATCCATCGGCACGGCCACTCCTGAGGATCTGCACTTGACTAAAAACTCCTTCGTAGATGATATACCCACGAGTTTCCCGACGACGGGTCGATCGAGGCGACCGCCATGGCTTTCGCACTGATCTGATGGAGCAAGAGACAGCGATCAACTAATCATGCAGGACGAGAGACCAAGAAATATTCAGCGACGCGTAGAAGATCGCTTGGGATGGAAAGAAAATCAAGAGATGAACAGGATCTTGTATAAGACATCGGCTCCGGCTTCGTATCGAGGAACAGGCGGGATACATCCGTTTGCGTGCACGCCGAAAGCACCGGAAACCGCGCCGGCTCGGCTTCATGCGGGGAACGGCAGGCATGCTCGGCGGGATCAGGCAAGCTGTCCCGGTCCTGGTCGCCGCGACGACTGACGCAGCCACGAAACGTTCCGGATTAACCACCGACCTGGCAGGCGCGCTCGACCGCGCAAGGCACAGGCAATCAGGGAAAATTTCCATGTCTCGAGCGAATACGCGAGTCCTCGCGGCCGCGATGCTTGGCTTCGGCCTGACGACCACGTGCCTGCCCGCGGCGCATGCAGCCACCGTGGAAGCGAATGATCTCGTCGACGCGCCGGACGGCACGAACGTGTTCCTGGGCTATTACGAGTATCAGAACGCCAACCGGTACAACAGCACGATCGCCGGAACCTTCACGAAAAAGACCAATTCCGACCAGAATACCGGCATCGCCCGCTACGTCTATTACAACAGCATCTTCGGCGTTCATTGGGCGGTACAGCTGGTGGTGCCGTTTGCCGACGTCACGGCGAACGAGATCGGCGGCGAAAAACTGAATGACACCTTCGGCGCTGCCGATCCCGTCCTGACCGGGGGTTTCTGGCTGATCTCGAATCCTGCCAAGAAGCAGTATGTCGCTTTCGTCAGCTATACGTCCGTGCCGCTCGGCAGCTACAGCCGCAATCAGGCCGTCTCGGTCGGCACCAACCGCTGGTCGGAGGATGCGGAACTCGTCTGGACGCAGAGAATATGGAAGGGACTGACGTTCGACCTCGACGGCGACTACATCTTCTACGGGACCAACTCGGATCTCAGCATACCGGGCGCAAGCCTCAAGCAGAAACCCAGCTGGGAAGCCACCGCCTGGCTGAATTACGACATCAGCCGGACGTCGTTCGTCGCGGTCGGCTGGACCGGAATGTTCGGCGGTACGGAGACCGTCAACGGGCAATATACCGGCACCAAGACGGAGGTCCAGACGATCCAGGCGGAGGCCGCCTACCGGCCCACGCCGACGGTGCAGTTCCTCGCGAAAGTCTACCACGATATCAACGTCGTTGGCGGCTTCGAGCACGAGATCGGCTTCGAGCTTCGTGCGGCCAAGGCCTTCTGAGAAGGCCATGGATGCACCGGCAACGTCCGCCCGAACCTCGCCGCCGAAAAGGTCCTCAAAGACAAATGGATTCTCAAGGCCAAGCCTTGAGCGGGTCCAGGGCGGAGCCCTGGCCCTGTCGGGTCAAGTGGAAGGACGGCTGATCGTCGTGGAACCCAGCCGATCGGGCGGACCTGCGTTCCATAAAGCCGTCAACGCGGCCGAAGCCCGCGTAACAGGATGCCGACCATCTCCGCCATCATCGCATCGGCCGACATCGGCCCGGACTCGTCGAACCAGGTGGCCGTCCAGTTGATGGCACCGGCAAGGGTGAACGCTGCCAGCCGCACGTCCGTCGGCGCGACCGACCCATCCGCGATCCCGACGGCGATCAGCTCGCGGAGGCGGACGTCGATGCCGCGCTTCAGCTCGCGGAAGGTCTGCGCACTTTCGGCCGATAACGCCGTCTCATCCGTGCGGACGACGCAGGTGCCGAAGTCCGAAACGATGAGCATGCCGTAGCAGACGAGAAAGGCCCGAAGCCGCTCCAGCGTCGTGCCGTTCGAGTCCGAAGCGGCCTGGACCGCCTGCTGGATCTGGTCGAGGCCGCGTCGGAGGCACTCGAGCAGGACCTGGTCCTTGTTGCCAAGGTGGTAATAGATCACCGGCTTGGTGACGCCCAGGCTGATGGCGACATCGTCGAGAGACGTCGCGGTGAAGCCGCGCAGGTTGAACATCTTCACGGCGGCGAGCAGGAGCGCGTCCCGCTTCGTGACCTTCTCGGCCTCCCGCTGCCTGGCCGTCCGGAACGGCGAAACAGGAGGTGTCTCTCGCTCATCGTCCGCAGCCACGATATCGATCACTCCGCTGTTGCGAGAGCGTCCGACGCCCGGTTGCGGGCGTCACGACGATCGGCGTCATCGAGGGTCAGGACGCAAGCGGCGCCGCGTCGTTCCGACAAGACGCGTTCGCCGTTCGCAGACTCTTTCGAAGACCTGTGACCCTACGCACTGGACTTCTATTTACTGGTCAGTAGTATAATTGGCGGTGGGGGTCGTCAACTCGGCAGCGATGCCGGGCATGGACCGCTGCCGAAGTCGTGCTGAAAGCGACATGGTATTGGGAGGACGGTCAGTGAACGTCACTTACGGGTTGCGCCGGCAGTTGCACCTCAACCCGGACGGCCTCGCGACGGTCTTCAATGGCCGCCGCCGCAACTGGGCCGAGCTCGGCGAGCGTGTGGCCAGGCTCGCCGCCGGCCTGCTTGCGTCCGGTGCCAGCCCCGGCGACCGGGTGGCGATCATCGCGACCAATTCCGACCGCTACCTCGAATACACGCTGGCCGTGGCCTGGGCCGGACTGGTCGCGGTGCCGCAGAACGTGCGCTGGAGCGCCGTTGAGGTCGAGGACGCGATCCTGGACTGCCGCCCCGTGCTGCTGATGCTCGACCGCACCTACGCCGCGCTTGCTGCGGCCTTGAAGCGGGCCTGGCCGTCCATGCGCCTCGTCTACGTCGACGATGACGAGGCGCCGGCCGGGATGGAACATTTCGAAGCCTTGATCGAGGGGCATGGCCCGATGCCCGACGCCATGCGGGCCGGATCCGACCTGGCCGGGATATTCTATACCGGTGGCACCACGGGCCGGTCCAAGGGCGTCATGCTGAGCCACGGCAACCTGATGAGCAACGCCATGCAGATGCTGGCCAGCAATCTCCTGGGCGCCGATCTGCGCTACCTGAACGCCGCACCGATGTTCCACCTGGCGAACGGCGCCGGGATGTACTCGGTCCTGCTGAACGGCGGCAGCAACATCATCGTCTCCGGCTTCACGCCCGAGGGCGTCATGCAGGCCATCGAGGCCGAGCGCGTGACCGACACGGTGCTCGTACCCACCATGATCCAGATGCTGGTGGATCACCCGGCATGTGCCCGCTACGACCTGTCGTCGCTTCGCCGCATCCTCTACGGCGCATCGCCGATGAGCGGTGCGGTGCTGGAGCGCGCGATGGCAGCGCTGCCGCAGGCCGAATTTACGCAGCTCTACGGCATGACCGAGCTGTCGCCGTGCGCCACCGCATTGCCGTGGGCGGACCATGTCGGCGACCGGACGGCAGGCCGCCACCGCAGCGCCGGGCGTCCGGTGATCGGCTGCGAGGTGCGGATCGCCGGCCCGGATGGCGAGATCCTGCCGAACGGCGAGGTGGGGGAGGTCGTGGTACGCGGCGACACCGTCATGATGGGCTACTGGGAGCGTCCGGAGGAAACCGCGCGCGCCGTCGTGGACGGCTGGATGCACACCGGCGACGGCGGCCTGCTCGACGAGCGCGGCTACCTCTTCGTCGTCGACCGGATCAAGGACATGATCATCTCCGGCGGCGAGAACGTCTATTCCGTCGAGGTCGAGAATGCCGTCATGCGGCACCCTGCCGTGCTGCAATGCGCGGTCATCGGCATTCCCGACGACCGCTGGGGCGAGCTGGTCCACGCCGTGGTGGTGCGCCGGGCCGAGGCGAGCTTGACGGTGGACGAGCTGACCGGTTTCTGCCGGACCTTGCTGGGCGGCTTCAAATGCCCGCGCTCCATCGAGTTCCGGGAGATGCCGCTGCCGTTGTCCGGCGCGGGCAAGGTTCTCAAGCGCGACCTGCGCGCACCCTTCTGGGAGGGCAGGTCCAGCAAGGTGAGCTGACCGGCCGCCTCACCACAGCGTGCGAGCGATCAGCTCCTTCATGATCTCGGTCGTTCCGCCATAGATACGCTGCACGCGTGCGTCGGCATACATCCGGGAGATCGGATACTCGTTCATGTAGCCATAGCCGCCGAAGAGCTGCAGGCAGGAATCGACCACCTTGCCCTGCAGTTCGGTCGCCCAGTACTTGGCCATCGACGCCGTCGCGGCATCAAGCTTCCCGTCCGCATAGAGATCGATGCAGCGATCGATGAAGGCACGCGCGACCACAGCGTTCGTCTTCGCCTCGGCCAGCACGAAGCGGGTGTTCTGGAACTCCATCAGCTTGCGTCCGAACGCCTCGCGCTCGCGGACGTACTCGATGGTCAGGCCCACCGCCTTCTCGATCGCGGCCACGGACGACAAGCCGATCAGCAACCGCTCATACGGCAGCTCGGTCATGAGCTGCGCGAAACCGCGGCCTGGCTGGCCGCCGAGGATGGCGTCTCCCGGGACCCGCACGTCATCGAAGAACAGCTCGCTGGTGTCCTGGGACTTCATGCCGATCTTGTCGAGAACCTTGCCGACCCGGTAGCCGTCGGCGCCGCCTGTCTCCACCAGGACGAGCGAGAGCCCCTTGCCGCCCTGCCCCTCGCCGGTCCGGGCGACGACGACGACGAGGTCGGCCAGGCTGCCGTTGCTGATGAATGTCTTGGCGCCGTTCAGCAACAACGCGTTGCCGTCCGCCACCGCCTTGGTGCGCACGGATTGCAGATCCGATCCGGTTCCCGGCTCGGTCATGGCGATCGCACCGATCATCTCGCCGGATGCCAGGAGCGGCAGGTATTTCCTGCGCTGCTCGTCGGTACCCTGGTTGAGGATGTAGTGCGCAACGATCGAATGGACGAGGAAGCCGGTGCCGCTTTCCGACCTGCCCAACTCCTCCGTGACCGCGGCCTGGTGACGGATGGTGCCGCCGGTGCCGCCGTACTCCTCGGAGATGTCGGCCGACAGCAGGCCGAGCGCCCCGGCCTGCTGCCAGGTCGCGCGGTCGACATGCTGCTGCTTGGCCCAGCGCGCCTCGTGCGGGGTCATCTCGGCCTCGACGAAGCGACGAGCCGTCTCGCGGAAGGATCCGACCTCTTCGCTGATGTCGAATGACGATGATATGTCCATGGCCGAGCTCCCTTAGATTTCCAGGCCGCCGCCGCAGATGAGCGTCTGGCCGCTGACGTAGTCGGACTCCGGAAGACAGAACAGCGACACCGCGCCCGCGGCTTCCTTCGGCGTCCCGGTCCGGCCGAGCGGAATCATCTTCTCCGACATCTCCAGCAATTCTTGGCTGACACCGACCTTGATCGCGCGCCCCTCGATCGAGATGGCGCCGTCGCCGCCGGCCGCGGCCTCGGTGAGGCGGGTGCGGATGAAGCCGAACGCCACGCAATTCACGTTGACCTTGTAGCGTCCCCATTCCTTGGCGAGCGTGCGCGTCATGCCGACGATGCCGGCCTTCGCACTGGCATAGTTGACCTGGCCGGCATTGCCGCCGAGTCCGGCGATCGAGGATATGTTGACCACCTTGCGCAACACCTCTCGCCCGGCCTCGGCATCGGCCTTGCTGAGCGCCCGGATCACCGGCTGTGCCGCGCGCAGGATGCGGAACGGGGCGGTCAGGTGCACGTCCATCAGCGCGTACCACTGCTCGTCCGTCATGCGCTGGATGACCGCGTCCCAGGTATAGCCGGCGTTATTGACGATGATGTCGAGACCTTTGTAGGTCTGCGTCGCCGTGCCCACGAACCGGTCCGCGAAGTCCGGGGCGGTCACGTTGCCGACGCAGGCGGTCGCCTCGCCGCCCGCGGCGCGTATGGCTTCGACCACCTCCTGCGCCGGTTCGGCGTCCAGGTCGTTGACCACGACCCTGGCGCCCTCGCCGGCCAGCTTGAGCGAGATCTCACGCCCGATGCCGCGGCCGCCGCCGGTGACCAGGGCGACCTTGTCCTGCAACCTGCTCATCGTGTCATTTCCTCGGAAGATCGCAGCGTGCGGCGAGGCGGGTCGAGAGCGACGACGGCTTCGCCCTGCATCTTCATCTGGCCGAACTGGTTGGACGTGGAGATGCTCACCCTGGCACAGCGTTCGCCGCCGATCTCCTCCACGGCGATCACGCGTCCTTCGCATCGTACCTCGTTGCCGAGATGCGTGATGCCGACGAACCGCGCGCTGAAGCTGCGCAGCCGGGATTGCGGCAACCACAGCGTCAGCAGGCGGCCAAGATAGGCCATGGACAGCATGCCGTGCGCGAACACGTCCGGCATCCCGGCCTTGCGCGCGAAGTCGATGTCGATATGGATCGGGTTGTGGTCGCCCGATGCGCCGGCGAAGATCGCCAGCGTCGCGCGGCCGAGCGTCGGCACCAGGAGCGCCGGCAGCGTGGTCCCAGGCGAGATGCCGTCCGTCGGCTCGGCCGCGTCAGCCATTGCGGTAGGCCACGACGTCACGCAGTTCGGCGACCAACGCTCCGGTATCGTCGCTCACGTCGGTAAGGCGGACGATGAATTCCAGCGCGCCGCCCTTCTTGTCGTAGATGTCGGCGATATGCGACCGGAATGTCAGTACGTCGCCGGCGCAGACCTGCCGCTTGTAGGTGAAGGACTGCTCCGCGTGCAGGACCCGGCCGAGCTCCAGGTCCATCGACGTCAGCCAGGCCAGGGCATCCGGAACCTCGTTCGCCAGCGCGAACAGGAAGGTGGGCGGCGCCGGCAGGCCGGGATGTCCGGAGGCCTCTGCAGCCGCGTGGTCGAGATATTCCGGCCGGTCCTCTCCCGTCGCCTTGGCGAACAGGCGCAGGCGGCCGGCCTCCACCAAGGCGGTGTGCGACGGCAGGGTTCGGCCGATATGCGCGCGGTCGATCACCGTCTCACGCCGCCTCGTACAGGGTGACGACGCAGGCGCCCCCCAGACCGAGATTGTGCTGCAGGGCGACGCGGGCGCCCTCGACCTGCGTCGCGGCCTGACCGCGCAGCTGCTGGGTCAGCTCGAAGCACTGCGCCAGGCCGGTCGCACCCAGCGGATGCCCCTTGGACAGCAGGCCGCCGGAGGGATTGGTGACGATCCGGCCGCCATAGGTGTTGTCGCCGTCGCTGATGAACTTCGCCGCCTCGCCATCCGGGCAGAGATCCAGCGCCTCGTAGGTGATCAGCTCGTTATGGGCGAAGCAGTCGTGCAGCTCGACGACGTCCAGGTCCTCGGGGCCGATGCCGGCAGCCTCGTAGACCTGGCGCGCGGCCGCGCGCGACATGTCCGCGCCCACGACCTGCATCATGTCGCCGGTGCCGAAGGTGCTGTCGGTGTCCGTGGTCATCGCCTGCGCCGCGATCCGCACGTCCGTGCGCAGGCCGTGCTCGCGGGCGAAGCGCTCCGAGACCAGGATGGCGGCGGCCGCGCCGCAGGTCGGCGGGCAGGCCATCAGCCGCGTCATCACGCCCGGCCAGACCTGCTTGTCGGCCAGCACCTCGTCGGCCGTGACCTCGTGGCGGAACACCGCGCGCGGGTTGTTCCGGGCATGGCGGCTCGCCTTGGCGCGGATCTCCGCGAAGGCGCGCAGGGGCGTGCCGTATTTCTGCATGTGGCTCAGCCCGGCGCCGCCGAACTGCCGCGGGGCGAGCGGCACGCCGGGCGCATCCACCAGGGTGTCGGCAGCGGCATCGAACTGCTCGAACACGCTCGGCCGGTCGTCAAAGATCACGCCCAGCGCACCCGGCCGCATCTGCTCGAAGCCGAGCGCCAGCACGCAGTCCGCCATGCCCGACGCGATCGCCTGCCGTGCCAGGAACAATGCCGTGGACCCGGTCGAGCAGTTGTTGTTGACGTTGACGATCGGAATGCCGGTCATGCCGACCGGATACAGGGCGCGCTGGCCGCTGGTGGAGTCGCCGTAGACGAAGCCGACATAGGCCTGCTGCACGCCCGTATAGCTGACGCCGGCATCGGCCAGCGCCAGGCGCACGGCCTCTGATCCCATGACGTTATAGGGGGCGCTGACGCTCGGCTTGGTGAACGGGATCATGCCGACGCCGGCAACCAGAACACGCTCGACCATGACTATGCCTATCAGAATAGAATCTACTCTTCAGTAGATAATGCATCCGGCCCTGTTGTCAACGCTCGCACGCGACGTGAAGCAGGCCGAAGGGTGAAGCCCCCGGCCTTAACGACCCGGGGGCGTCGTCTCGCCAGGCACGTTCCGTGCAAGCTCCTCGAGCCAGGCGCGCGCGTTGCCGTCCGAGGGCGCCCGCCAGTCGCCGCGCGGCGACAGGGCGCCGCCGGCGCTGAGCTTGGGGCCGTTCGGCATCGCCGAACGCTTGAACTGGCTGAAGCCGAAATAGCGTTGCAGGAACAGCTCCAGCCAGTGCCGGATCTCGCCCGGTTCGTAGCCGCGGCGGCGCGAGACCGGGAACCCCGGCGGCCAGGAACCGCGCGCCGGATCGCTCCAGGCATGCCCGGCGAGAAAGGCGATCTTCGACGGGCGGAAGCCGTAGCGCAGCGTGTAGAACAGGTTGAAGTCCTGCAGCGCGTAGGGACCGATCTGCTGCTCGGTGCTCTGCAGCACGGCTCCCTCCTCGGCCGGGATCAGTTCCGGCGAGATCTCGGTGTCCAGGATCAGGCCGAGCGTGTGCAGCACCTCGGGGGCGAACTGGCCGCTATCGATCACCCAGCGGACCAGATGCTGGATCAGCGTCTTCGGCACGCCGGCATTGACGTTGTAGTGCGACATCTGGTCGCCGACGCCGTAGGTGCACCAGCCGAGCGCCAGCTCGGACAGGTCGCCGGTGCCCAGCACCAGGCCGCCCTGCTGGTTGGCCAGGCGGAACAGGTAGTCCGTGCGCAGCCCGGCCTGCACGTTCTCGAAGGTGACGTCGTGCACGCGCTCGCCGCGCGCGAACGGATGGCCGATCTGCTCGAGCATCAGCCGCGCCGACGGCCGGATGTCCAGCACCGAGGCGCTTACGCCGAGGGCGGTCATCAGCGCCATCGCGTTCTGCCGGGTGCCGTCGCTGGTGCCGAAGCCGGGCATGGTGTAGCCGAGGATGCCGGTGCGCGGCAGGCCGAGCCGGTCCATCGCCCGGGCGGCGACGATCAGCGCCTGGGTCGAGTCGAGACCGCCGGAGACCCCGATCACGATCCGCTTCGTGCCGGTGGCGCGCAGCCGCTGCTCGAGCCCGGAGACCTGGATGTTGTAGGCCTCGAAGCAGTCCTGGCCGAGACGGGCCGGATCGGACGGCACGAACGGGAAGCGCTCGATCGGCCGGCGCAGGCCGAGATCGTCGCCGGGAGGGTTCGCCGCGAAGCCGATGCGACGGAAGCCGACGGCGCCGGAGGCCGACCGGTTCGCCCCGAAGCTGCCCATGCGGGCGCGCTCCTGCCGCAGCAGGTCGAGGTCGATATCGGCAACCGCGCTGGCCGGTCCGCTCGGGAAGCGCTCGGTCTCGGCCATCGGCGCGCCGGCCTCGAAGATCGAGACCTGCCCGTCCCAGGCGACGTCGGTGGTGGACTCGCCCTCGCCGGCGGCGGCGTAGAGGTAGGCGCACAGCCCGCGCGCCGACTGCGCCTGGCACAGCAGACGACGCGTCTCCGCCTTGCCGACGGTGATGTTGCTGGCCGAGAGGTTGCCGATCACGGTGGCGCCGGCCAGCACCGCGTGCGTGCTCGGCGGCGAAGGCACCCAGAGATCCTCGCAGATCTCCGCATGCACCACGAGGCCGGCGACGTCCTCGGCGACGAACAGCAGATCGGTGCCGAACGGTGCGAGGGCGCCGGCGACGCCGATCGTCTCGCCGACGCGACCGGCGCCGGGCGCGAACTGGCGCGCCTCGTAGAACTCGCGGTAGTTCGGCAGGTAGGATTTCGGCACCACGCCGAGGATGCGGCCGCGATGGATCGCCACCGCGCAGTTGAACAAAGCGTCATCGTGGCGCAGCGGCGCGCCGACCAGGATCAGCGGCAGCAGGTGCCGCGAGCGCTCGCGCAGGCTGGCCAGCGCCGTCTCGACCGCATCGAGCAGCGCGTCCTGCTGCCGCAGATCCTCGATGGTGTAGCCGGAGATGCCGAGCTCGGGGAACACCGCCAGCACCGCACCGTCCTCGCCGCATCGGGCGGCGAGCGAGGCGGTCGCCTCGGCGTTGGCGGCAGGGTCGGCAAGACGCACCGGCAGCGTGCAGGCGGCAACCCTGGCGAAGCCGTGGCGATAGATCGAGCGGAACGCTGCGGGATCTCGCATGCCCTCAGTCTTGGGGCGTGCCCCCGATCGGCGCAAGGGAGGCTCGTGGGCGCTCATATGGCAAAGTTTCGCGTCGTGCAGAAAACATCGTACCTTCCGGTCGCCGGCGAAGCATGTAATTTCAATCGCTAGATGGAGCTGTACGTGAAGACGCCGCCGGGTCCGGCAATCCCAGCTTCCCGAGGCCGGCGTTGACCCGCTCCGTATCGATCGTCGGCGCCGGTCCGGGGGGTCTCGTCAGCGCCATGCTGCTCGCGCACGCCGGTGCGGACGTGACCGTGCATGCGCGTCACGGCAGCGTCGGCGGCCGTTCCGGCAGCCTGTCCGCCGCCAGTGCGGCCGGCCGCTTCACCTTCGATATCGGCCCGACCTTCTTCCTGTATCCGCGCATCCTCTCCGACATCTTCCGCCAGTGCGGCCGCAGCCTGGAGGACAGCGTCGAGCTGATGCGGCTGCCGGTGCATTACGACCTGCGCTTCGAGGGCGGCGGCCGCATCACCGCGAGCAGCGACGTCGAGGCGCTGCAGCGTTCGGTGGCGGCGATCTCGCCGGCGGATGCCGCGGCGATCCCGCGCTTCCTGGCCGACAACCGCGCCAAGCTGCAGGCGTTCCGACCGGTGCTGGAGCGGCCGTTCGACAGCTGGCGCGACCTGCTGCGTCCGGACATGCTGCGCGCGCTGCCGCTGCTGCGACCGGGCCGCTCGGTCGAGCAGGACCTGAAGCGGTTCTTCTCGGATCCGCGCATCCGGCTCGGCTTCTCGTTCCAGAGCAAGTATCTGGGCATGTCGCCGTATCGCTGCCCGAGCCTGTTCACCATCCTCGCCTTCATGGAGTACGAGTTCGGCATCTTCCATCCGCGCGGCGGCACCGTCTCGGTGATGCGAGCGATGGAGCAGGCCGCGCGCAGCCTCGGCGTCCGCTTCCGGCTGAACGAGCCGGTGCGCGAGCTGCTGTTCGAGGGCCGCCGGGTGACCGGCCTGCGCACCGACGCCGGCGTGCAGAAGGCGGACGCGGTCGTGCTGAACGCGGATTTCCTGCGCACGATGACCCGCCTGGTGCCGGACCGGCTGCGCCGGCGCTGGACCGACCGCAAGATCGCGCGCAAGCGCCTGTCCTGCTCCACCTTCATGATTTAGCTCGGAATCAAGGGCGAGCTGCCTGACACGGCGGACCACACCATCCTGCTGTCGAAGGACTACCGCTAGAATTTCCGCGAGATCAACG
>CAXUCM010000036.1:0-1959 GCA_964249315.1 uncultured Acetobacteraceae bacterium
GCCATCGCCTCGATCATCACCAGGCCGAACGGCTCCGGCCAGTCGATCGGCATCAGCAGTCCGCGTGCGCCGGACAGGAAGGCAGGCTTCTGGCAGTCGTTGATCTCGCCGATCAGCTCGACGCCGTCGCCCAGCATCGGGCGGATCTTGTGCTCGAAATACTCGGCATCGACGCGGTCGATCTTGGCCGCGATCTTCAGCCTCACGCCGGCGGCGCGCGCGATGCGGATCGCCTTGTCGACGCCCTTCTCCGGGCAGATCCGGCCCAGGAAGGCGAGGTAGTCGCGCTCGCTCGGCATCGGCGTCAGCAGGTCGGCGGGAAGCCCGTGCAGGACGGTGCGGACGAAGTTCGCCTGCGGCAGCGGCCGGCGCTGGCTGTCGGAGATCGACACCACCGGCACCTGATTGAAGGTGTTGAACACGGGCTGCAGCTCGGGCAGGTCGAGGCGCCCGTGCAGGGTGGTGACGAACGGAGCCTTCTGCCGGCTGAAGAACGAGAACGGCCAGTAATCCATGTGGAAGTGCAGCACGTCGAACTCGTCCATGCGACGGGCGATCTGCTCCATCATCAGCATGTGCGGTGCGATCGGGTCGCGGATCGCCGGATCCAGCCGAAGCGCCCGCGGCCAGCAGGCGTGCAGGTCGGCGCTGGTCACGCTGTCGCCACTTGCGAACAGGGTGACGTCGTGGCCAAGATTGACCAGCTCCTCGGTCAGGAACGACACCACGCGCTCGGTGCCACCGTAGAGCTTCGGCGGGACGGCCTCGTGGAGTGGGGCAATCTGGGCGATGCGCATGGAATTAGGCTCCTTTTAATGGACTAATGCTATAAACACCTGGATCACGGCAATTTATGGGCGAGCGTCTGACTTCTTCGCGTCAAATTCCTTCCGCAGGCTTGAGATACATCAACTACGTGCAAGATGCTGGGTTCCGCCCCGGCCCGCTTCGAACCATCCCCGCTCCGGCGTCCGGCTGCTACCGGTAGGACCTCATGGCCTCACAACGCATCGACCAACAGGTGACCGTCTCCGACGCCGACCTGGTCCGCCTGGCGCCGAGCCCGCTGGCGTTCATGTTCCGCTACGTCCGGTGCCATAAGATCAAGCACACGGCGATCCTGCTGTCGGTGATCCTCGCGGTCGGCTGCGCGGTCGGATCCTCGTACGCGGTCAACTACCTGGTCGACACGCTGAACGCGCACCGCAACGGTCCGATGCCGCCGGTCTGGCGCGCGGTCGGCTTCCTCGGCGGGCTGATCGCGCTCGACAACATGTCGTGGCGAATCGGCGGCTGGATCTCGACCTACGCCTTCGTCACCGTCACCGGCGACCTGCGTCGCGACCTGTTCCGGCACCTGACCGGCCACGCCCCGTCCTATTTCGCCGACCGCATGCCGGGCACGCTGGCAGGGCGCATCTCGACCACCGCGGTGGCGATGTTCACGCTGGAGAACCTGGCCTTCTGGAACGTGCTGCCGCCCTGCCTGAACGTGGGCTTCTCGATCCTGCTGATGATCATCGTCAGCCCGCTGATGGCCGGCGTGCTGGTGGTGCTGGCGGCGCTGCTCTCCTGGCTGATGTTCCGGCTCGCGGCCAACGGCCGGCCGCTGCACCATCGCTATGCCAGCGAGGCGGCACGCGTGGACGGCGAACTGCTCGACGTCATCAACAACATGCCGCTGGTGCGCGCCTTCGGGGCGACCCATCGCGAGCGTCGCCGCTTCGGCGAGCGGATGAAGATCGAGATGAGCTGGCGCGGCCGTTCGCTGCGCTACCTCGAGAAGCTGCGCCTGATCCATGCCGGGCTGACCGCGATCCTCACCGCGGGCCTGCTGATCTGGGCGATCCTGCTGTGGCACATGCACCGCGCCAGTGTCGGCGAGGTGGTCATGGTCACCACGCTCGGCTTCATGATCCTGCACGGCACCCGCGACCTCGCGGTGGCGCTGGTCGAGAC
>CAXUCM010000036.1:2059-7640 GCA_964249315.1 uncultured Acetobacteraceae bacterium
TCGGCTTCATGATCCTGCACGGCACCCGCGACCTCGCGGTGGCGCTGGTCGAGACGATCCAGCATGTCGCCCGGCTCGCCGAGGCGCTCGGCACGCTGCTGCTGCCGCACGACATGCCGGATGCCCACGACGCCGCCGGCTTCTCGAACCCTTCCAAGGGCGAGGTGATCTTCGACCGGGTCACGTACGCCTATCCCGGCGGCGAACCGGTGCTCGACGGCTTCGACCTCAAGGTCGAGGCCGGCACCCGGGTCGGGCTGGTCGGACGCTCCGGCTCGGGCAAGACCACCGTGCTCGCGCTGCTGCAGCGGCTTCGCTACATCCAGGGCGGCCACATCCTGATCGACGGCAAGGAGCTCGGCAAGCTGACCGAGGAGGCGCTGCGCTCGGTGATCTCGGTGGTGCCGCAGGACGTCTCGCTGTTCCATCGCACGGTCATGGAGAACATCCGCTACGGCAAGCCGGAGGCCTCCGACGACGAGGTCCGTGCCGCCGCCGAGGCCGCCGAGTGCAGCGACTTCATCGAGGCGATGCCGGAGGGCTTCGACACCCAGGTCGGCGACCGCGGCGTCAAGCTGTCGGGCGGCCAGCGCCAGCGCCTGGCGATCGCGCGCGCCTTCCTGCGCAACGCGCCGATCCTGCTGCTCGACGAGGCCACCAGCGCGCTCGACTCCGAGAGCGAGCTGCGCGTGCAGGAGGCGCTCGACCGGCTGATGGTCGGGCGCACGGTGATCGCGGTCGCGCACCGGCTCTCCACGCTGCGCGACTTCCACCGCATCATCGTCATGCAGGCCGGGCGGGTTCTCCAGGACGGCGCGCCGACCGACCTGGAGCGTTCCGAAGGCGCCTATCGCGACCTGCTGAGCCTGCAGGCGATGACGCTGGAGGATGTCGGCTGAGGGCATGATATCAAAAGCTTGTTATCGGGAGCGTTTTGGTATCATAATGATCTGACCGCCCGGCGGTGCCGGGTGCCCTCAGATCGGATACACGTCAATGCGTATCGCTCTCTCCTCCGAGCTGCCCGGCCGTCCGGGGATCCTCGGTGCCGCCTCCGCGCGCTTCGGAGCGGAAGCATCCTTCGCCTCCGACGCGGCGATGGCTGCCGAGATGTCCGGCGCGGCGCGAGAGAACCTCAGCCAGCGCGCCTACCTGCGGATCCGCTCGTCGCTGATCCATAGCGAGCTGCGGCCCGGCCAGCGGCTGGTGCTGCGTCCGCTCGCCGCCGAGCTGCAGCTCAGCCCGACTCCCGTGCGCGAGGCGCTGCTGCGGCTGCTGTCCGAGCAGGCGCTCACGCTGGATGAGCGCGGCTCGGCCATCGTGCCCGTCATCGGGCAGGAGGAATTCAGCGAGATCATCGACATACGCTGCGACCTCGAAGGTCGCGCGGCGGTGCGTGCGGCGGCCTGCGCGACCGCGTCCGAGATCGAGCACGTCGCCGCGATCGCGGCCGCCTACCAGGACGCCGCGCGGCGCGACGACCGGGTGGCGATGCTCGGCTGCAACGCCGAGCTGCATCGTCGCGTCTGCCGCATCGCCCGTGCCCCGCTGATCCTGCGCATCCTCGAGGGCATCTGGATGCGGATCGGTCCGGTCTACGCGCTCACCCTGCAGGAAGCCGTGCCGGCCTCTTCCGAGGACGCTGTCGGACCGCACGAGCAGCTGCTCGCGGCCCTGCGCGCGCACGACCCGGAGGCAGCCCGAGAGGCGGTCATCCGCGACGTGCGACGCAGCTCCGAGTGGCTGGCGCGCTGCCTCGCCGAGGCGGCGGCGGCACGAGCGGTCTGACCGGCCGCACCGTCAAGGTCAGGGCTCTGCCCTGGACCCGCTCAAGGCGTCGCCTTGAGAATCCTTTTGGTTTCGAAGGTTAGCTCGGCGCGGCCTGCGGCGTCGGACGCTCGGACGGACGCTGCGAGATCTTCAGCCCGGGCACCTCGATATCGATCTCCAGGGTCGAGACCGAGGCGCCGCGATCGAGCTTGATCTGCACCTTGTCGTCGTCGATCGTGACGTGCTTGCTGATCACCGCGAGGATCTCCTCGCGCAGCTTGGTGATCAGGTCGGACTGGCCCTCGATGTTGCTGCGCTCGTGCGCCAGCAGGATCTGCAGCCGGTCGCGCGCCACCGGCGCCGAGTTCTTGCGATTGAAGAAGGCGAGGAGGTTCATGCAACCCTCCATTTGAACCATTTCGCGAGCAGGCCGCGTCGATCGCTCGGCACGCTCATCTCCAGGCTCTCGCCCTGCAGCCGGCGTACCGCGTCCATATAGGCGCGCGCGGGCGCGCTTTCAGGATTGGCCAGCGTCACCGGCGAGCCGAGATTGGAGGCGCGCAGCACCTCCTCGCTCTCCGGGATGATGCCGAGCAGCGGGATCGACAGGATCTCCAGCACGTCCTCGGTGCGCAGCATCTCGCCGCGCGCGGCGCGGATCGGATCGTAGCGGGTCAGCAGCAGGTGCTTGTCCAGCTTCTGGCCGGCCTTGGCCTTGGCCGTGGTGCTGTCCAGCATGCCGATGATGCGGTCGCTGTCCCGCACCGAGGAGACCTCCGGGTTGGTCACCACCACCGCCTCGTCGGCATGGTACATCGCGAGCTGCGCTCCCTTCTCGATCCCGGCCGGGCTGTCGCAGACCACCCAGTCGAACTTCTCGCGCAACTCGTCGATGACCCGGGCGACGCCGTCCGGGGTAAGCGCGTCCTTGTCGCGGGTCTGCGAGGCCGGCAGGATCGACAGCGTCTCGCAGCGCTTGTCGCGGATCAGCGCCTGGTTGAGCTTGGCGTCGCCCTGGACCACGTTGATCAGGTCGAACACGACCCGTCGCTCCGCCCCCATCACCAGGTCGAGATTGCGCAGGCCGACGTCGAAATCGACGACCACCACGTTCTTGCCGCTGAGTGCGAGAGCGGCGCCGAGTGCTGCCGTCGAGGTGGTCTTGCCGACGCCGCCTTTGCCCGATGTGACGACCAGAACCTTGGCCATGGATCCTCCCGTACGAATTCAATCAAGCGGCAGCAGCAGCAGGGTCTCGTTCTCGAGCCTCGCATGCGTGCTGCGCCCGACCAGGTTTGCCGCCATGTCCTCGGCGGTCATGTAGTAGCCGTCGATCGCGATCAGTTCGGCGTTCATCCGTCGGCACAGGATGCGCGCGTCGCGGTTGCCGCCCAGCCCTGCCACCGCGCGGCCGCGCAGCGTGCCGTAGATGTGGATCGAGCCGCCGGCGGCGACTTCCGCGCCGGACGCCACCGAACCGATGACGATGACGTCGCCCTCGGCGAAGACGATGGACGTGCCCGAGCGCACCGGCTCCTCGATCAGCAGCGAAGGTGCCGTGGCGACGCCCGGCGCCTGGCTCGACGGCGCTTCCTCCGGCACGTCGATCGGACCGACGGCGCGGCCGCCCTCGAAGCCGCTCGGCCAGTCCCAGCCGGACAGCGCCGGCCAGGTGGCGTCGCCGCCCTCGATGGCGATGATCCGCACGCCGCGCGCGCGCAGGGCGTCGAACAGTCCGGACAGGCCGGCATCGTTCGCGTCGAGCAGTCCGAGATCGAGGATCACCGGACGCCCGGCGAAGAAGGTGGCGGACTTCGCCAGCTGCGCATCGAGGCCGCCGAGCCAGCCGGCGAGGGGCGGTTCCGGCGACAGCACCAGCGCCATGAACGAGCGACCGCGGACGCGGATCTGCGGCACGGCGCCGGACGGCAGCGAAGAGGCGTTGGGTTCGATCACGCCTGCCTACATGCACCGTCGCCCGGCGGGGGTCCAGGATTCTCCCCAATGGGCGAAGCGGAGACCCACGCCGACGGCAAACAAACAGGATTTCAAAGGCTCCGCCTTTGATCGGGGTCCAGGGGTGAAACCCCTGGCCTTGCTTAGCTTACAAGCCAAGCGAATCTCGCCCTCAAATGTTGGCGTCGGCCTCACGCATGCAATAACGTGCAGGCAATGCGCTTCCTGCACCACCTGCCGCTGTCGCCCTATTCGCGCAAGGTCCGGCTGGTCCTGAGCGAGAAGCGGCTGCCGTTCGAGCTCAGGATCGAGAAGCTCGGGGAGCGGCGGGCGGAGTACCTGGCGCTGAACCCGGCCAACACGGTGCCGATGCTGGTCGAGGAGAACGGCCTGTCGATCCCCGATTCCGGGGTGATCTGCGAGTATCTGGAGGAAGCCTATCCGGATACGCCGCTGATCGGACGCACGCTGGCCGAGCGGGTCGAGGTGCGCCGGCTGGTGGCCTGGTTCGACGGCAAGTTCGCCACCGAGGTGACCCGCAACCTGGTGCATGAGAAGATCATCAAGCGGCTGGTCGGCCGCGGCAACCCGGATGCGACCGCGTTGCGCGCCGGCTACGCCAACGTCGCCGGTCACCTGGAATATATCGGCTGGCTCGCCGAGACTCGCAAATGGCTGGCCGGGGAGAGCCTGTCGCTGGCCGATTTCGCCGCCGCGGCGCATCTCTCCGCGCTCGACTATATCGGCGACATCGACTGGAGCCTGTCGCCGCCGACGCGCGACTGGTACGCGCGGATGAAATCGCGTCCCAGCTTCCGTGCCATCCTCAACGACCGTGTCATCGGCGTGAACCCGCCGGCGCACTACGCCGACCTGGATTTCTGACCCTGACCGATCGCGGCCCGGGCACCCTGCTGGTCTTCGGCCTCGGCTATGCGGCGGGCGCCGTGGCGGCGCTGGCGGTGGCGCAGGGCTGGCGGGTGTTCGGCACCACCGCGCAGCCGGGGCCGCAGCAGCCGGACGGGATCACCCGGCTGGCGTTCGACCAGGCGGGCGACGTGCTGCCGCAGGCGACGCACCTGCTCGCCTCGGCACCTCCGGGCAGGGACGGCGATCCGGTGCTGGCGCGCTACCGGGGCGCGATCGCGGCGGCGGGCCGGCCGCGCTGGATCGGCTACTTCTCCACCACCGGGATCTACGGCGATCGCGGCGGCGGCTGGGTCGACGAGGCGACGCCGCCTTCGCCCGCATCCGACCGCGCGCACCGGCGCATCCTGGCCGAGACCGCCTGGCAAGCCGTGGCCGAGGCTGCCAGCGGCGGCGTGATCGACCTGATGCGCATCGCCGGCATCTACGGTCCGGGGCGGAGCGCGTTCGACGGCCTGCGGGCGGGCGAGGCGCGACGCATCCTCGCACCCGGACACTGCTTCGGGCGCATCCATCGCGACGACATCGCCGGTGCGACCTGGGCGGCGATGCAGAACCCGCCCCCGGGTACGCGCGTGCTCAACCTGGCCGACGACCTGCCCGAGGAGAGCGCGGTGGTGACCGCACATGCCGCCTCGCTGCTCGGGCTGCCGGTGCCGGAAGGCGTGCCGCTGGAGCAGGCCTGGCCGCAGATGAGCGCGATGGCGCGCTCGTTCTGGTCGGACAACCGCAAGGTCGCCGCCTGGCGCACCCAGCAGGCGCTCGGTTATCGTTGGCGCTATCCGACCTACCGGGAAGGCCTCGCCGCGATCCTGGCGGCCGAGTCGCGAATAACGCTCTGATGACGCAATAGGGGACAGCACGGCATCGCCGTGCTATGGCGCCGACGATGCACCAGCCGGCCCGACCCCCCGTGATCCTGCAGGTG
>CAXUCM010000036.1:7650-16441 GCA_964249315.1 uncultured Acetobacteraceae bacterium
GCCCAGCCTGCAGACCGGCGGCGTCGAGCGCGGCACCGTCGAGATCGTCCGCGCGATCGCCGAACGCGGCGGCGTCGCCCTGGTCGCCAGCGCCGGCGGCCGCATGGTGCCGCTGGTCGAACGCGCCGGCGGCCGTCACCTGACCCTGCGGCTGCTGACCAAGGATCCGGTCGCGATCTGGCTTAACGCCGGCAGGCTGGCACGGCTGATCCGGCGCGAGCGGGTCGACGTGGTGCATGCCCGCTCGCGCGCGCCGGCCTGGTCGGCGTGGCTGGCCGCGCGCCGCACCGGCGCCCGCTTCGTCACCACCTGGCACGGCAGCTACGGCGAGGAGCTGCCGTTGAAGAAGCGCTACAACGCCATCATGGCCCGGGGCGAGCGGGTGATCGCGATCAGCAACTTCGTGGCCGAGCGCATCGGCCGCGACTACGACGTCGAGCCGTCGCGGCTGCGCATCGTGCCGCGTGGCGCCGACCTGCTGGCGTTCGACCTGCAGGCGGTGCGCGGCGACCGGGTGCACGAGCAGTCGCGCGCCTGGAACGTGCCGCACGGGGCGTCGGTGATCATGCTCGCCGGCCGCATCACGCCGTGGAAGGGCCAGTCGCTGCTGCTCGAGGCGCTGGCGCTGCTGCCCGACGACCTGCCGGAGTGGGTCTGCGTGCTGGTCGGTCCGGAGCAGCGTCGCGGCGCGCATGCGGCGCGTCTGCTGACGCAGGCGGGCCGGCTCGGCATCGGCCAGCGGCTGCGTTTCGCCGGCGAGACCGACGACATGCCGGCCGCCTTCGCGCTCGCCGACGTGGTGGTGGTGCCCTCGCTGAAGCCCGAGCCGTTCGGCCGCGTCGTGGTCGAGGCGCAGGCGATGGGGAGGCCGGTCGTCGTCGCGGCGCATGGCGGGGCGATGGAGACGGTGCAGCACGGCGTCAGCGGCTACCTGTTCCCGCCCGGCGATGCGCGCGCACTTGCCGCAGCACTGACCCACGTGCTGCGGCTCGGTCGCGAGCACCTCGACGATCTCGGCTATTGGGCCCGCACCGGCGTTGCCGAACATTACAGCACCCAGGCGATGCAGGCGGCGACGCTCGCGGTCTATGACGAGCTGCTCGCCGGCCGCCCGGGGCCGCCGCGATGGCCGGCATCCTAGTCATCAAGCTCGGCGCGCTGGGCGACCTGGTGCTCGCCTTCGGGCCATTCGCGGCGATCCGCGCGCAGCACCGGGCCGAGACGGTGACGCTGCTGACCACGGCGCCGTTCGTCGAGCTCTGCCGGGCGTCGCCCTGGTTCGATCGAGTGGCGGTCGACGCACGACCGGCCTGGTGGGACCTGGGCGGCGTGCGGACGCTGCGTCGCACCCTGCGCGGCTTCGACTTCGTCTACGACCTGCAGACCTCGCGCCGCTCGTCGCACTATTTCCGGCTGGCCGGGCGCCCGGGCTGGTCG
Source organism: uncultured Acetobacteraceae bacterium (assembly GCA_964249315.1). GTDB lineage: Bacteria > Pseudomonadota > Alphaproteobacteria > Acetobacterales > Acetobacteraceae > Lichenicoccus. The sequence continues at coordinate 9,088 of CAXUCM010000036.1, forward strand.
GGCATCGCCCGCGGTGCGACGCATCCGCACGACAATCCCGACCGCGACCGCATGCACACCTCCGCGCGCCAGGCCGAGCAACTGGCCCGCGCCGGCATCGAAGCGGTACCGCCGCCCGAGCTGTCATGGCTGGCCGCGCACGGCCCGGTGCTGCCCGGCCCTTACGCGCTGCTGGTGCCGGGAGCGGCGGCGCATCGTCCGGCCAAGCGCTGGCCGGCAGCGCGGTTCGCGGTGGTGGCCGGCGTGCTGCGGGCGCGCGGCCTGCGGCCGGTGGTGGTGGGATCCGCCGACGAGGCGCCGCTCGCGGCCAGCATCCTCGACGGCGGCCCTGGCCTCGACCTGACCGGTCGCACCAGCCTGCTCGAGCTGGGCGGCCTGGCCGCGCGGGCCTCGGTCGCGATCGGCAACGATACCGGACCGATGCATCTGGCTGCCTCGATGGGCTGCCGCTCGATCGTGCTGTTCTCGCGGGAGAGCGATCCGGCGCTGACCGCGCCGCGCGGCCCCGACGCGTCGGCCGTGCAGGTGCTGCGCGCGGGCGATCTCGCCGGGCTCGGCGTCGACAGGGTTGTGGCCCTGCTCGGGATGATGCTCTAGCTGTTCGCGACGCAAGGAGTGCTCCGATGCCCGCCATCACCCTGCCCGACGGATCCGTGCGCCGCTTCGAGGGTGCGGTCACGGGCACGGCGGTGGCGGCGTCGATCGGTGCGGGGCTGGCGCGCGCGGCGCTGGCGATGGAGCTGGACGGCGTGCTGGTCGACCTGTCGCGCGAGATCGACGCGGATGCGCGGGTGGTGTTCGTCACCCGCCGCGATGCGCGCGCGCTGGAGCTGATCCGTCACGATGCGGCGCACGTGCTGGCCGAGGCGGTGCAGGACCTGCATCCCGGCACCCAGGTCACCATCGGCCCTGCCGTCGAGCACGGCTTCTATTACGACTTCGCCCGCAACGAGCCGTTCACCCCGGACGACTTCCCGGCAATCGAGGCGCGCATGCGCGAGATCGTCGCGGCCGACGCACCGTTCACCCGCGAGGTCTGGCCGCGCGAGACGGCGATCGCCTTCTTCGAGGCGCGCGGCGAGCGCTTCAAGGCCGAGCTGATCCGCGACCTGCCGGAGAGCGAGCCGATCTCGATCTACCGGCAGGGCGAATGGCTCGACCTGTGTCGCGGCCCGCATATGCGCTCGACCGCGGATGTCGGCACCGCCTTCCGCCTGATGAAGGTGGCCGGCGCCTATTGGCGCGGCGACCATCGCAACCCGATGCTGACCCGGATCTATGCCACCGCCTGGCGCGATGCGGCCGAGCTGCAGGCGCACCTGCACCAGCTCGAGGAGGCGGAGCGTCGCGACCACCGCCGCATCGGTCGCGAGATGGACCTGTTCCACGTCCAGGAGGAGGCGGTCGGCTCGATCTTCTGGCACCCGAAGGGCTGGCGCCTGTACACCGTGCTGCAGGACTACATGCGGCGCGCGCAGGCGCGCGGCGGCTACGACGAGGTGCGCACGCCGCAGCTGGTCGACCGCTCGCTCTGGGAAGCCTCCGGGCACTGGGAGAACTATCGCGAGCACATGTTCATGGCCACCGTCGAGCAGGAGGAGGGCGGCGAGAGCCGGGCGCTGGCGCTCAAGCCGATGAACTGTCCCTGCCATGTGCAGATCTTCCGTCACGGCCTGCGCTCCTATCGCGAGCTCCCGTGGCGGATGGCGGAGTTCGGCGCCTGCCACCGCTACGAGCCGTCCGGGGCGCTGCACGGCCTGATGCGGGTGCGCGCCTTTACCCAGGACGATGCGCACATCTTCTGCACCGAGGAGCAGGTGGCGGCGGAGACCGCGCGCTTCGTGGCCATGCTGGCCGGGGTGTATCGCGATCTCGGCTTCGAGAGCTTCGTGGTGAAGTTCGCCGACCGTCCCGACAACCGCACCGGCGACGACGCCACCTGGGATCGTGCCGAGGCCGCACTGATCGAGGCCTGCCGCCTGGCCGGGGTCGGCTACGAGCTCAATCCGGGCGAGGGCGCCTTCTACGGTCCGAAGCTCGAGTTCGTGCTGCGCGATGCGATCGGACGCGACTGGCAGTGCGGTACGCTGCAGGTCGACTACATCCTGCCCGAGCGGCTCGATGCCAGCTATATCGGCGAGGACAGCGCGAGGCATCGTCCGGTGATGCTGCACCGGGCGATCCTGGGCTCGTTCGAACGCTTCCTCGGCATCCTGATCGAGCAGTATGCCGGCCGGTTCCCGCTCTGGCTGGCGCCGGTGCAGGTGGTGGTGGCGTCCATCGTCAGCGACGCCGAGCCGTATGCGCTCCAGGTGACGCAGCGGCTGCGCGAGGCCGGCCTCGCGGTGCATGCGGACGTCCGCAACGAGAAGATCAACGCCAAGGGCCGCGAGCACAGCGTCGCCCGGGTGCCGGTGATCCTGGTGGTCGGCCGCAAGGAGGCGGAGGCGGGCAGCGTCGCACTGCGCCGGCTCGGCGGCGCGGCGCAGGAGATGATGACGCTCGATGACGCGGGCGCGAGCCTTGTGCGAGAGGCGGCGCCACCCGATTTGCGAAGAGGCGATGGTTGAGCGACGAGGCCGGATCCTTGCGGTGCATGGCTGGGCCGCGACCGGGACCGACCGGGTACGCTTGCCTGTCCGCAGCATCTTGCGCCAAAAAGCCCCCGCTGGTGCCTCGCGTGTGCTTTAACTCGATGTTCACGCCTCGTCGTCAGCTTCCCGAAACAGCAACAGGAGAAGACCTATAGCCAGACCCCCGATGCCCGCGCCGCCGACCCGCGAGGGCCCCCGCGTGAATGAGGAGATCAGAGTTCCGCAGGTCCGCCTGATCGACGAGGAAGGCGAGATGCAGGGCGTCATGACCACCCGCGAGGCGATGGGCCGTGCCTTTTCGGTGGGTCTCGACCTGCTCGAGATCAGCCCGAACGCCGAGCCGCCGGTGGTCAAGATCCTCGATTACGGCAAGTTCAAGTACGAGCAGCAGAAGAAGAAGAACGAGGCCCGCAAGAAGCAGAAGGTCATCGAGATCAAGGAGGTCAAGGTCCGCCCCAACATCGATGAGAACGACTACCAGGTGAAGCTTCGGGCGATGCGCTCCTTCATCGAGGAGGGCGACAAGGTCAAGGTGACCTTGCGGTTTCGCGGCCGCGAGATGGCGCATCAGGATCTCGGCGTCAAGGTGCTCGAGCGGATCCGCGGCGACATGGACGAGCGCACCAAGGTCGAGCAGATGCCGCGCATGGAAAACCGCCAGATGATCATGGTGTTGTCGCCGCGCTGAGGGAGGCCGCCGATGCCGCCGGACGAGGACGAACGTGTCCGGGTGCGTGATGTCAGCACCCTCTCGGAGCGCCATTTCGTGCTGCGCAGCACCGAGTTCGACTACCGGCGTCGCGACGGCACCTGGCAGCGTCTGCGTCGCGAGACCTACGACCACGGCAACGGAGCGGTCCTGCTGCCCTACGATCCGGTGCGCCGGACCGTGCTGCTGGTGCGCCAGTTCCGCTACCCGGCCTACGTCAACGGCCATCCGGAGCCGCTGATCGAGGCGATTGCCGGACTGCTCGACAAGAACGATCCAATGACCGCGATCGTCAAGGAGGCCGAAGAGGAAGCCGGCCTGCGCATCCGCGCGCCGCGCCTGGTGTTCGAGGCGTTCATGAGCCCCGGCTCGGTGACCGAGAAGCTGAGCCTGTTCGTCGGCGAATACAGCCCGGCCGACCGCATCGATGCGGGCGGCGGACTGCCGCAGGAGGGCGAGGACATCGAGGTGCTGGAGCCGGACTTCGAGACGGCGCTGGCGATGATCCAGGACGGCCGTATCGTCGACGCCAAGACCATCCTGCTGATCCAGCACGTTCGGCTTGCCGGACTGCTCTAGACCCCGTTCCAGCCATCATCATACCCGAAAGATCACGATGCCCCATAGTCTCCGCGACGGCCTGCCCGTCCTATGTGCCGCCGTGCTGGTGCTCTCGGCCTGTGCAACGCCGCAGGAGCAGGTCGCGAGCAAGGAGGACAAGCTCATTGCGGCCGGCTTCGTCGCCAGGCCGGCGGATACGCCGCAGCGCCAGGCATTGCTCAAGCGTCTGCCGCCGCACCACTTCGTCATGAAGGATCTGCACGGACAATATGTCTACCTCTACGCTGATCCTCTGGTCTGCGGCTGCCTCTATGTCGGCAAGGACGCGGCCTACACCCAATACAAGAAGATGATCTTCCAGCAGAACCTGGCGGACGAGCAGCAGACTGCGGCACAGCTCTACTCAGACCCTGCATGGAGCTTCGACGGATGGGGCGGTCCGTGGGGCCCAGGCTTCGGCGCAGGCTTCGGACCCGGCTTCTACTGACCATCCGGCATGCTAGAATAATTGGATTCTCAAGGCTAAGCCTTGAGCGGGTCCAGGGCAGAGCCCTGGCCTTGCTGTTGCTTCCCGCAAATCCGGGACAAAGACGGTGCAGGCGCAAGCGGAGGCATGGCAGTTCGGCTGTTTCACGCTGAAGCCGCACCGGCGCCAGCTCCTGGTCGACGGAGCGCCGGTGGCGCTGAGTTCGCGCGCCTTCGACATCCTCGAACTGCTGGTGCGCTGTCACGACCGCGTGGTCACCCGTGACGAGATCGTGCGGCATGTCTGGCGCGGCACGAATGTGGGCGAGGGCAACCTCACCGTGCAGATGTCCGCCCTGCGCAAGGTGCTCGGCGAGCATGCGGGGAGCGAGCCGCTGATCGTCAACCTGCCCGGACGCGGCTACCGGATCGTGGTCGAGGTGATCGCGATCATGCCGGGCGAGCCGGCCAGGGCGCTGCCGGCGTCCGTCGCCGCGTCGCCGAAGCGGCAATACCGGTGGATCGCCGCCGCGGCCGGGATCGTCCTGGCGCTCCTCTCGGTCGCGGTCCTGCACGGGATCGGCCTCGACGGCTTCACCTCGTCGTCGCAGGAGATCCCGGACGCCCGTCTGACCATCGCGGTGCAGCGCTTCACGACGATCGGAGACGATGCCAGGACGGCGGCGCTGGCGATGCGCTACACCGAGTCGCTGCTCGCGGAGTCCGCGCAGTTCGAGGAACTCCGGCTCTTCGCCGATCCCGAAGCCGCCTCGCATCCATTCCCCGCCCGTTTCGGGCTCACCGGGAGCGTGCAGACGGTCGGCGCCGACGCGGTCCTGACCGTCGGCGTGACGGAGATGCAGAGCCGCAGGATCCTCTATCGGAGCAGCCGGACGGTGTCGGCCGATGCGCCGATGCCGCAGCTCGCGGCGATCGCGCACGATCTGCTGCTCGAGATCCGGCCGGCCTTGTTCCAGGCCGAGGCGGCGCTGCGACGCGGGCCGCCGCGCGACGCGCTGGATTTCGTCATCGCCTCGCGAGTGGTGCTCGGCGAGAGCGACCGCGTCGCCAATCTGCGCGAGGCGCTGTCGCTCGCGGAGGCGGCGGTGAGCCGCGATCCGACGAACCGGCCGGCACGGGCGCTGTTCGCCCTGCTGCTGACAACCAGCATGCTCTACACCTTGCCGCAGGGCGACGATGCGCCGGGAGAGCGGGCGCTGGCACTCGTCGACGGCCTGCTCGGCGATCAGCCGCGCAACGTTCTCTACGTCAGCCTGCGTGCCTTCAGCCTGGCGGCGCTGGGACGACTCGACGAGGCGCAGGCGACGGCGGAACTCGGGCTGCAGATCGAGCCGGACGATCCCTTCCTGGCGGCCAAGCTCGGCGAGGTGCTGATGCTGCAGGGCCACCTCGAGGCGGCCAGGACGCTGATGCTGCGCGATGCCGGCTCCATCGCGGATGATACGCGGGCGAGCATTGCCTTCGCCGAGGGACATTACGAGGACGCGCGCTCGCTGAGCCGCCAGGTCGTCGCCGCGTCACCCGGCGACTACCGTGCCATCTTTACGGTCCTGCTGGAGGTCGCGTCGCTCAGCGCGCTCGGCCGGGAGCCGGCGGCGAAGGTCTTGCTGGCCGGCGAGATGGCCCTGCTCCCCGAGCGGCTGCGATCGGCGCACGCGCAGCGCCAGACCGTCTATGCGCTGCCGGATCCGGCATGGCAGCAACTCAGGCGGAGCCTGGCGGAGGCAGGGATGCCGCCCTGACTCACGCGGACAGGAACTCCAGCAGACGCTCATTGAAGGCGTCCGGCTCGATCGCGGTAAACCCGTGTCCGCCTTCGGGGGTGACCCAGACCGCGGCATCGGGCAGTTCGGTCGCGAGCTGTTCCGAGGCGGTCCACGGTACCAGCACGTCGTCCCGCGACGCCGCCAGCAGCACCGGCGCGCGGATCCCGCCGAGCCGGCCGGTCGCATCGTAGGCGAGCAGGGCGGCGATGCGCCGGTGCAGGTTCGACGCGCCCTGGAAGTGCGCGAGCGCGCTGGCGTCCTCCGCCTCCATCCGCGACGCGTGGCGCGACATCCAGGCGGCCGGATACAGGAAGATCGGCTGCGCCTTGACGTAGGTCTCGGGTCCGGCATGGTCGAGGAGTGCGAGGCGCGCGGCGAAGCACCGCCGCGTGTGCGCGTCGGGGCGGCTCCAGCCGTTGACCACGACGAGGCGACCGACCCGGTCGGGATGGCGCCGCGCCAGCTCGAGCGCGATCAGGCCGCCGAGCGCATGGCCGACGACGTGCGCGCGCGCCACGCCGGCGGCGTCGAGCACGGCGCGCGCATCCTCCGCCATGGTGCCGATGTCATGGTCCGGCGGCAGCGTTGCGGCATTGGCGCCGGTGCCGCGATGGTCGTAAAGCAGCACGCGGTAACGATCCGCCAGCGCCTCGACCTGCGGCATCCACCAGGCGCCGAGGCCGCCTAGTCCGGCGGAAAGCAGGACGGTGGGCGCGCACGCGTCGCTGCGTCCGTGCAGCGTGTAGTTCACGGCGAGGGAGCGCCGAGATGGGCGATGCTGGCGATCTCGATCAGCGCGTCCGGCTTGACCAGGCCGCACTGGATGCAGAACCGCGCCGGCTTGTCGCCGGGGAAGTATTCCGCATAGACGCCGTTGATGGCGGCGTAGTTCGCCCAGTCGGTGATGAAGATCGAGTTGAACGTCACGTCCGCGAGGCTGCCGCCGGCGGCCGCGATCACCCCGCGTATGGTCTCCAGCACGTGCCGCGTCTGCGCGGCCGCGTCGCCGGGATGCACCACGTTGTTCTGCGCGTCGAACGGCAAGGTGCCGGAGACGTAGAGCACGCCGTCCGCCAGCGCGCCGGGCGAGAAGGGCGCGATCGGCACGCCCGTTCCAGGCGGGATGATGGGCCGCATCGGCATCGTTGTCTCCTCGTGCTAGACCGACTTGGAACGGAACCTGTTCAAGGCCAGGGCTCTGCCCTGGACCCGCTCAAGGCTCAGCCTTGAGAATCCAT
>CAXUCM010000037.1:0-1921 GCA_964249315.1 uncultured Acetobacteraceae bacterium
GTCCATGTAGGCGCGGGTCTTGCCGGCGGTTTCCATATAGTCGCCGATGGTGACCTGCGACTTTTTGCCGGAGGTCCCGAGGAACTCCGTGCGGAAGGGACCGGGTTCCACGATGGTGACGTGGATGCCGAGCGGGGCGAGCTCCTTGGCGAACGACACCGTGACCGCGTTGAGCGCGGATTTCGAGCTGTTATAGCCGAGGACGTTGACGCCGTAGAACTGGTTCGCCGGATCGGACAGCCAGCCGAGCGAACCCAGGCCGCTGCTGACCATGACGATGTTGGCGGTCCCGGCGGCTGTGAGCAGCGGCAGGAACGCCTGCGTCACGCGGATCGGACCGAACACGTTGGTCTCGTAGACGGTGCGGATCTCGTCGACCGGCTGCCGGCTGGGCGCGGTGGGCGCGCCGCCGAGGATCCCGGCATTGTTGACGAGGACGTCGAGCCTGCCGTCTTCCTTCCCGACGAGCAGGGCTGCCGCCTGCACGCTCTCCTCGCTGGTGACGTCGAGGGCGAGGCAACGGACGTCGTGCCCTTCTTCGCCCAGCCGCTCCGCGGCCGTCCTGCCTCTGGCGGCGTCGCGGCTGCCGAGCCAGATCCGGTAGCCCAGCCGGCCGAGCTGACGGGCCGTCTCGAAGCCGATGCTCTTGTTGGCGCCGGTGATCAGAACGTTCCTGGCTGTCATGCAAACCTCCCCGTGACGGATCCGCACTGCACCCGTCGAAGCTCGGTTTCATAGCGCCGTCCGCCCTGGTCTGATAATCTACCCGAAACCGGACGGACTGATCGCCTTGACGAACGATGATCCGATCCGCCTCGACGACCTCTCCCTGTTTCTCGCCGTGTGCGAGATGCGCGGCTTCCGGGCGGCGGCGAAGCGGTTCGGCTGCTCGCCGTCCACGGTAAGCGAGAAGATCGCGCAGCTGGAAGGGCGGCTCGGTCTGCCGCTCCTGATCCGGACGACGCGCAGCGTGGTGCCAACGGAGGCGGGCCGTGCGCTCGCGGATCGCCTGCTGCCGGCGCTTGCCGAGACGCGCGCCGCGCTGCAGGACGCGGCGAGCTCGCAGCGGGAGGTGCGAGGGCTGCTGCGACTGAACGTGACCGGGGCGGTGATGGTCGACATCCTGCCGCCGCTGCTCGACCGGCTTCTCGTGGCCCATCCCGGGATCCGGGTCGAGCTCGTCGTCGAGGACCGGCTCGTCGACATCGCGGCGGTCGGCTGCGACGCCGGGATCCGCTACGGCGAGCATATCGCCCAGGACATGATCGCCGTGCCGATCGGACCGGCCTTCCAGCGTCTGGCGCTCGCCGCCGCGCCGTCCTACCTCGCCGCCCGCGACGCGCCCCGCCACCCGCGCGACCTGCTTGGCCATGACGGCGTGCGGCTGCGGTTCTCGAGCGGAGCGCTCGTCGCCTGGACCTTCGAGCGCGGTGGCGAGACGGTGACGGTCGATCCGCCCGGCCGCCTGATCATCGGCGTCGATGCGGCCGCCGCCGCGATCGAATTGGCCTGTCGAGGGCATGGCATCATCTCGACGTTCGAGAACTGGCTCCGGCCGTTCCTGCAGACCGGCGCCCTGCTGCCGGTGCTGCCGGACTGGTGGACCGAGTTCGAGGGGCCGCTTCTCTACTTCTCGGACCGGTTCATGCCGGCGCCGCTGCGCGCCTTCGTCGACCTGGTCGCGCAAGCGAGGCTCGGTTCAACCAAGGGTCAAGGTTGGAGCTCCGCCCCCATCTCGTAGATGGATTCTCAAGGCTTCGCCTTGAGCGGGTCCAGGGCAGAGCCCTGGCTTTCCTCTCTCCGCCGCCGCAGCGTCGAGGCGACGAGCAGCAGCCAGCCGAGCATCGCCAGGCTGCCGCCGCCCGGCCCCCCCCCCCCGGGGCGCGGGGCGCCGCGCCCCCCCGGGGGCGCCCCCGGGGCG
>CAXUCM010000037.1:1931-16288 GCA_964249315.1 uncultured Acetobacteraceae bacterium
GGGCCAGGCGCCCCCGCGCCCCGCCCCGCGCCGGGGGCCCGCGGCGGGGCCACACCCGGGGGGGGGGGGGCCCGCCGAGCACCGGGATCGCGACCCCGGTGCAGAACGCCAGCGAGCCGGCCAGGAAGCAGGCGCCGGCGAGATGCACCGCCGGGCGCAAGCCGCTTTCGCGCAGCCACAGCGCGCAGGCCAGCAGGGCGGCGGCATGCCAGCCGAGCATCTGCACCGCCGCGCGTAGCGACTCCCTGCCGCCCGCGTGCAGCATCCGGTCGGGCAGGTGGGCGGCTAGCGCCGCGCCGGCGACGGCGGCGAACCCCATCAGGGCTCCGGCGCCGAACCAGACACGTCCGCGGCCGCATTCGGGCACTGGCATCATGATGGCTGCATCCTGGTTGCGCCGACGGATCCGGGTATAGTCGCCGGCATGGCGCGTGGTGACCTGTTCGCGGAAATCGAGCCGTACGAGACCGGCTTCCTGCCGGTCGAGGGCGGCCACTCGGTCTACTGGGAGCAGGTCGGCAATCCGCAGGGGCGACCCGCGCTGTTCCTGCACGGCGGTCCCGGCGCCGGCGCCGGCGCCGTGCATCGGCGTTTCTTCGACCCCGCCTACTGGCGCGTGGTGATCTTCGACCAGCGCGGTGCCGGACGCTCGCGTCCGCACGGCAGCATCGCCGGCAATTCCACCCCGCTGCTGCTGCAGGACATCGAGGCGTTGCGCCGGCATCTGGAGATCGAACGCTGGCTGCTGTTCGGCGGTTCCTGGGGTTCGACGCTCGCCTTGTGCTATGCGCAGGCGCATCCCGATCGCGTCACCGCCATGGTGCTGCGCGGGATCTTCCTCGGACGACCGGAAGAGCTCGACTGGTTCCTGCACGGGCTGGGCCGCGTCTTTCCGGACGCGCACGCCGCCTTCGCCGGCCACCTGCCGGAGGCCGAGCGCGGCGACCTGCTCGGCGCCTACCTGTCGCGGCTGACCGATCCCGACCCCAGGATCCATCTGGCCGCGTCCCGGGCCTGGTCGGTCTACGAGGGCACCTGCTCCACGCTGCTGCCGACGCCGGCCTCGGTCGCCGGTTTCTCGCGCGACCGGGCGACGCTGGGACTGGCCCGGATCGAGGCGCACTACTTTGCCAACAAGCTGTTCCTGCCGGCCGACGGGCTGCTTGCCCGGATGGGGCGGATCGCGCATCTCCCGGTCGAGATCATCCAGGGCCGCTACGACATGATCTGCCCGGTCGCGAGCGCCTTCAGCCTGTCCCGCGCCTGGCCGCAAGCGCGGCTGAACATCATCCCCGATGCCGGACATTCGGCGCTGGAGCCGGGCATCCGCCGCGCGCTGGTCGGCGCGGTGGAAGCATTCCGCAAGGACCGCTGAACGTGGGCGCCGGCGTGGCGTTGCACCATGCTCGTCTCGCGAGGATCGCTGCCATGAACCGTCCGACCCGCTGGGGCTGCGTGCTCGCGCTGATGCCGCTGGTCGCCTGCGCCTCCCGCCCGCTATCGGCGCCGCCGCTCCCGCCGGCGCCGCTCGCGAGCGCCGATGCGAGCTTCATCCAGACAGCGGGCCAGGGCGGCATGGCCGAAGTCCAGATGGCCCAGCTCGCCGAGCAGACCTCGAAGGATGCTGCGGTCAAGGCCTATGCCGGCCGGATGATCGGCGATCACGCCGCCCACGACGATCAGCTCAGGCAGATCGTCGCCCGCAAGGGTGCGGTGATGCCTTCAGCGCTGAGCGACGCGCAGCAGAAGACGCTGACGATGCTGCAGGGCGAGCAGGGCGCGAGGTTCGACCATGAGTACGCCGCCGCACAGGTCGAGGGGCACGATGCGATGCTGAGCGCCTTCCGGACCGAGGCGGCGTCCGGCAGCGATGCCGAGCTGAAGAGCTTCGCGTCGCAGGGCGAGCCGATGATCCGGCAGCATCTGACCGCGGCACAGGAGCTGGCGGCGACCGCCCCGCGCGCAGCGATGCACCGCCACCATCATCCCAAGGCGAGCTAGGCGGTTGCCCCGTCCCGGCGCGCACTCCCAAGGAGGTTGATCGACATGTTCATCGCCATGAACCGGTTCCGCGTGGCGCTCGGCTCGGAGAGCGAGTTCGAGCAGGTATGGCTGTCGCGCGACGTGCATCTGCGCACCGTGCCCGGCTTCGAGCAGTTCCACCTGTTGCGCGGACCGGAACACGAGGACCACGTGCTGTATGCCTCGCATACGGTCTGGCGTTCGCACGAGGATTTCGAGGCCTGGACGCGTTCGGACGCCTTCCGTCAGGCGCACCGCGATGCCGGCCAGAACACGACGCGCTCGCTGTATCTCGGGCCGCCGCAGTTCGAGGGCTTCTCGGTGCTGCAGGCGGTCGGCCCGGATCGGGCAGCGACGTGACGATCCGGCTCGACCGCATCGTCACCCGCGGCGGCGATCTCGGCCTGACCAGCCTCGGCGACGGCACCCGCGTCAGCAAGGACGGCGTGCGCGTCGAGGCCTACGGCGCTGTCGACGAGGCCAACGCGTCGCTCGGCGTGCTGCGCGCGAGCCTGCCGGCGGACGGCGATGCGGACCGCTTCCTGTGCCGGGTGCAGAGCATGCTGTTTGATGTCGGCGCCGATCTCTGCGTGCCGGGGGAGGCGGGTGCGTCGCTGCGGCTCGGCGATGCTCCGGTGGCAGCGGTCGAGGCGGCGATCGCCGGCCTGCTCGAGCGGCAGGCGCCGCTGGACAGCTTCGTGCTGCCGGCCGGCACTGCGGCGGCGGCCAACGCGCATCTCGCGCGCACCATCATGCGCCGGGCCGAGCGCCGGGTGGTGAGCCTGGCCGCGTCCGAGCCGGTCACCCCGTCGGTGATCCAGCTGCTGAACCGGCTGTCGGACTACCTGTTCGTGCTGAGCCGGCACCTGAACGATGACGGCCGTGCCGATCGGCTCTGGCAACGCGGCGCTCAGGACCCGGCGATCGCCTGAAGCAGCGCGCCCAGCTCCTCGCGCAGGCCGACGATGCCGCCGATCACGATGATCGCGGGCGTCGGCAGCTTCTCGCGTCGCAGGCTTGCCGCCAGCGTGCCGAGGGTGGCCAGCCGCACCTGCTGGTCGGGGCTTGCCGCCTGCGAGATCGCCGCCGCCGGCGTGCTGGCCGCCATGCCGCCCTCGACCAGGCGGCGGGCGATCTCGTCGAGCGTGCGCACCGCCATGTACAGCACGATCGGCTGGCCGAGCCGCGCCAGCGCCGTCCAGTCGAGCGAGGAGATCGCCTCGGCCTCGCCCTCCGCGCTGTGCCCGGTGGCCAGCACGATCGCCTGGTTGATCCCGCGCACGGTGGCCGGGATCCCGGCCGCCGACAGGCCGGCCAGGCCCGACGTCAGGCCGGGGATGACGCGGAACGGGATGCCGGCCCGGGCCAGGCCGAGCGCCTCCTCGGCGCCGCGACCGAACACGTACGGGTCGCCGCCCTTCAGCCGCAGCACCCGCCGGTTCTCGCGGGCCAGCGCGATCAGGCGCGCGGTGATGTCGTCCTGGTGGATCGACGGGCGGCCGCCGCGCTTGCCGGCGAACTCGCGGATCGCCGCCGGCGGCGCCAGGTCAAGCACGCCGGGATCGACCAGCGCGTCGTAGACGACGATGTCGGCCTGGATCAGGCCGCACAGCGCGTGCAGGGTCAGGTGGCCGCGATCGCCCGGTCCGGCGCCGGCGAGCCAGACATGCCCGGGCGGCATGATCGGGCAGGCGCCGCCGAGCAGCAGGCGCAGCGCCTCGTCTTGTCGCAAGGGATGCGGTTCGGTCATATTTGCAGCTTATCCGGCGATCCCACGCCCGCCATGAGCAGTTTGCCCTGGAACGGGGCGCGGACCGGGCATAGATCACGCGGGCCCGTCCGGCGAGCAGCTTCAGGCTGCCCGCCACCAGCCCGCCGTGCCACCAGAGTGAAGGAAGCGACTTGCGCATGTCCGACCTGACGCGGAACTTCGAGGTGCGCCGGTTCATGCCGGACGGCATGGAGCGCGGTCAGCCGGTCGGGGTCACCATCACGCCGCCGAGCCGAAGCTACGCCCATCTGAGCGAGCAGCGCGTGCTGTCGGTGCATCACTGGACCGACCGGCTGTTCTCGTTCACCTGCACCCGCGATGCCAGCCTCCGCTTCGAGAACGGCCAGTTCGCGATGATCGGGCTGGAGGTGGACGGCAAGCCGTTGCTGCGCGCCTACAGCCTGGCCAGCGCCAACTACGAGGAGCATCTCGAATTCCTCAGCATCAAGGTGGCCGCCGGACCGCTGACCTCGCGTCTCGCCCACCTGCAGGTCGGCGACATCGTGCTGGTCGGGCGCAAGCCGACCGGGACGCTGCTGCTGGAGAATCTGCGTCCGGGCCGCAACCTCTATCTGCTGGCGACCGGCACCGGGCTGGCGCCGTTCATGAGCCTGATCAAGGACCCGGTCGCCTACGAGCGCTTCGACCGGGTGATCCTGAGCCACACGGTCCGCCTGGTCGGCGAGCTCGCCTACGTCAACCATATCCGCCACGAGCTGCCGAGGCACGAGTTTCTCGGCGAGGAGATCGCCGCCAAGCTGCGCTACTATCCGAGCGTCACGCGCGAGGAGTTCGCGACCCGCGGACGCATCACCGGCCTGATCGAGTCCGGCAGGATCTTCGCCGACCTCGACCTGCCGCCGCTCGACCCCGCGCAGGATCGGGTGATGATCTGCGGCAGCACCGAGATGCTGGCCGACACCGAGCGGCTGCTGGTCGCACGCGGCTTCGACGAGGGCAACAACGCGACGCCCGGCAGCTACGTCGTCGAGAAGGCGTTCGCCGAGCGATGACCGAACCGGAGTTCGACCTGCTCGTCATCGGCGGCGGTTCCGGTGGCGTTCGCTGCGCGCGCGTCGCCGCCGGGCACGGAGCGCGCGTCGGCGTCATCGAGGCGCGGCACTGGGGCGGCACCTGCGTCAATCTCGGCTGCGTCCCCAAGAAGATCATGGTGCAGGCCACCGAGTATGGCGGCTGGGCCGAGGATGCCGCCGCGTTCGGCTGGGACATCTCCCGCGGCCGCCACGATTGGAGCCGGCTGGTCGCGGCCAGGGACCAGCGCATCGCGCGGCTGAATGCCACCTACACGCGCCTGCTGGAGAATGCCGGCGTGCGCCTGTTCGAGGGCCGGGCACGGTTCGTCGACGCGCACACGCTGGCGGTCGACCCGTCCGAGCTCGCCCCCGAGGCGGAGCCGCAGCGTTTGACCGCGGCGCGCATCGTGATCGCGACCGGCGGCGTGCCGGCCGTGCAGCCGAACATCGAAGGCCAGGAACTCGGCATCACCTCGGATGCGGCGTTCCACCTGGAGCGGCTGCCGCCACGCGTGACCATCGTTGGCTCCGGCTACATCGGCGTCGAGTTCTCCGGCATCTTCTCGGGCCTCGGCTCCGAGGTCACCGTGCTGTACCGTCAGAATCTGCCGTTGCGCGGCTTCGACGAGGAGCTGCGCACGGCCCTCGACGACGCGATGCAGCAGCGCGGCATCGTCCGTCATGCCAACACCCTGCTGCACCGCGTCGAGCGCGAGGCGCACGGCCTGCGCCTGACCTTGACCGACGGACGCGAGCTCGACACCGACCTGCTGTTCTTCGCGGTCGGCCGGCATCCCAACGTCGCCGGGCTCGGGCTGGAGCATACCGAGGTGCGCTGCACCGAGGCCGGACGGGTCATCACGCACGAGGGCGGTGCCACCGACGAGGCCAGCATCTACGCGATCGGCGACGTCACCAACCAGCTGAACCTCACGCCGGTGGCGATCGCCGAGGGCCACATGCTCGCGGACCGGCTGTTCTCCGGCACGAACCGGGAGTGGCATCTCGATACGGTGCCGAAGGCGGTGTTCTTCTCGCCGCCTCTAGCCAGCGTCGGGCTGAGCGAGGAAGCGGCGGCCGCGCGCGGGCCGGCCGACATCTATTCCGCCCGCTTCAAGTCGATGCGCCACTCGATGACCGGCCGCGACTGGTTTACCACCATCAAGCTGGTGGTCGACCATCACAGCCAGGTCGTGCTCGGCGCCCACATGTTCGGCGAGGACGCGCCGGAGATCATGCAGGGCCTCGCGATCGCGGTCGCGGCCGGGCTGAAGAAGGCCGATTTCGACCGCACCATCGGCATCCATCCGACCTCGGCGGAGGAGTTCGTCACGCTGCGCACGCTGACGCGCACCGTGGGCGGCTCGGGCGCAGGCGAGAGAGAAGGACACGCATGATGCCTCCGGTAGAGCCTGACACCGTAACCGCACCGCGCGTCCAGCTCGAGATCAAGGTCGAGCGCCCGCGACTGTACAAGGTGATCCTGGTCAACGACGACTTCACGCCACGCGAGTTCGTCGTCCTGGTGCTGAAGGCGGAATTCAAGATGGCCGGGGAGCAGGCTAGCCGGGTTATGAGCACGGCGCATCAGCGCGGCGCCTGCGTCGTCGCGGTCTTCACGAAAGACGTTGCCGAAACGAAAGCCACCAACGCGACCGACATGGCGCGCAAGAAGGGCTACCCGCTGCTGTTCACGACCGAGCCGGAAGAGTAGGGCACGCCTGTCGACGAACCCGACGTTATCGTTTCCAGACTGCTTCCCACGACTCATTGCTCGATGCGGGTCCGGGGGCGCCTGCCCCCAGCAGGGTGCGAGGCGGGGTCTCACCTCTTTGGCTTCCGCCGATAGGCTCACATTCTCGGAGCCCGGCTTTCACTGCAATGCCTCGCCGCCGGCGAGAACCTGCATCGAGGTCGATCGCATCTCATCATCGGTGATCGGATCGGCACGGCCGCCGAGGCAGCGCGCGAGGAAGGCCTCGGCTACGGCAGCGAAGGCGAGCGTGTTCTCGGGGCGAACGAAGCCGTGGCCTTCGTCGGGGAACAGCCCTGGCCTTGAACGCGCCCCGTCGCGTCGGCTGCGTGTCGATGACGGGCATCGCCTTCACAATGAATGGGTTTGGGAGGATAAAGGCGCCCCCCGCGCGGCCGGCGCCGTGCAGGAGCCCGCAGTTCCGGAACCCGGCCGATGAACGCATCGCCTGCCCAGAAGATCGTGCCGACCACATCCTCCGAGGGCTGGACGCCGTCGAGCTGGCGCGGGTGCGCGATCCGCCAGGCGCCGAGCTATCCGGATGCGGCCGCCGCGGCCGAGGTCGAGGGCCGCCTGCGCCGCTATCCGCCGCTGGTGTTCGCGGGCGAGGCGCGCCGGCTGACGCAGCAACTCGCCCTTGCCGGCGAGGGCGGCGCCTTCGTGCTGCAGGGCGGCGCCTGCGCCGAGAGCTTCGGCGAGTTCACCGCCGACATCATCCGCGACACCTTCCGCGTGCTGCTGCAGATGGCCGTCGTGCTGACCTTCGGCGCCAAGGTGCCGGTGGTGAAGGTCGGCCGCATGGCCGGGCAGTTCGCCAAGCCGCGCTCGTCCGACACCGAGACGATCGACGGACGCAGCCTGCCCTGCTATCGCGGCGACATCATCAACGGCGCCGACTTTACCGCCGAGGCGCGCATCGCCGATCCCGCCCGCATGGAAACCGGCTACTTCCAGTCCGCCGGCACGCTCAACCTGCTGCGTGCGTTCGCCTCCGGCGGCTACGCCAACCTGCACCAGGTGCATCTCTGGAACCTGGGCTTCGTCGCGCGCTCGCCGCTCGCCGCGCGCTACCAGGACCTGGCACAGCGCATCGACGAGACGCTCGGCTTCATGGGCGCCTGCGGGCTGGCGAACGCGCCGCAGATCAACGAGACCGAGTTCTACACCAGCCACGAGGCGCTCATCGCCGGTTCCGTGAGTCAGAAGTGCGCGCGCTGCTGCGCGGCGAAAGCGAGGAGCACCCGGCGCTGTTACCGGGGTTCTCCGTCCTCGGGGTCCTGCCCCGGCCAGTAGTCGTCGGCGACGAGCCGGGCGAACTCGCCGGCGTGCGGCGTGACCAGCGCCACCACGCCGCAAATCCGCGAGACCGATTTCTACACCAGCCACGAGGCGCTGCTGCTGCCGTACGAGCAGGCGCTGACCCGGATCGATTCGACCACCGGGGAATGGTACGGCTGCTCGTCGCATTTCCTCTGGATCGGCGACCGCACCCGCCAGGTCGACGGCGCGCATGTCGAGTTCCTGCGCGGCGTGCGCAACCCGATCGGCATCAAGGTGGGCCCGACCACGCAGCCCGCGGAGCTGCTGCGGCTGCTCGACATCCTCAACCCCGAGGAGGCGGCGGGACGCATCACGCTGATCAGCCGGATGGGCGCCGAGGGGGTCACGGTGCATCTGCCGCCGCTGCTGCGCGCGGTGCAGCGCGCCGGCCGGCGCGTCACCTGGCTGGTCGATCCGATGCACGGCAACACCGTCTCCACCGCCTCGAAGGTAAAGACCCGCTCGTTCGAGGCGATCCTGGCCGAGGTGCGCGGCTTCTTCGATGTGTTCGCGGCCGAAGGCGCGCGTCCGGGCGGGGTGCATGTCGAGATGACCGGCCAGGACGTCACCGAGTGCGTCGGCGGCGCCCACCGGCTGACCGAGGCCGATCTCGGCGCCCGCTACGAGACCTTCTGCGATCCGCGCCTGAACGCCGAGCAGTCGCTCGAACTCGCCTTCCTGATCGCGGGCGAGCTGACCGCGCGCCGGCTCGCCGGCACCGGCGCCGCCCTTACCGGCGCGGCGTGATGAGCGCGTCCCCAGACATCGCCGATATCGAGGGCCGCACCGACGCGTATTTCAACCGCACCCGCGCCATCGTCGAGCGCTACGGCGACAGCCGCGTCACCTACGCGCTGTTCATGCGCCGGCCGGTGGTGGCGGCGCACCGGCTGATGACGGACTGGCTGGCCGCGGCCGCCGCATCGCGCGGCGCCGCGATCGTCTGCGAGCCGCAATTCGCGGAGGGAGACTGGGTCGGCGCCGGCGAGCCGATGCTCTACCTCACCGGCAGCTTCGCCGCCCTGGTCGAGCTGGAGACCCTGCTGCTGCAGAAGCTGGGGCCGGCCTGCGTGGCGGCGCACAATGCCTACCAGATGTGCATGGCGCTGCCGCGGGCGCGTTTCCTGGCAATGGATGCCCGGCACTGCGCCGGCTTCGAGATGCAGCAGATGATGGCCTACGCCGCCGCCGTGGGCGGCGATGCCGCCCGTCGCGAAGGCGCGGTCGGCTTCATCGGCGGCGCCAACGACGCGACCGCCTCGTATTACGGTGCCGGCGCCGGCTTCGGCACGATGCCGCACGCACTGATCGGCTATGCCGGCAGCACGCTGCGCGCCGCCGAGATGTTCCGCCAGACCTTCCCGGATGCCGATCTCACCGTGCTGAGCGACTATTTCGGCCGCGAGATTTCCGACACGCTCGAGGTCTGCCGGCGCTTCCCCGAGCTCGCCGCGGCGGGACGGATCGCGGTGCGTCTCGACACCCATGGCGGCCGCTTTCTCGAGGGGCTGGATCCGCAGCAGAGCTACGCGGTGCTGGAGCGTCACGTGCCGGGCGCGATCCGTCGCTACCGCTCGGACGCCGAGCTACGCCACCTGGTCGGCACCGGCGTCTCGGCGGCGGCGATCTGGCGCACCCGCGAGGCGCTGGACGCGGCCGGTCTCGGCGAGGTGCGCATCGTCGCCTCGTCCGGCTTCAACGTCGACAAGTGCCGGGTCATGGCGGACGCGCACGCGCCGATCGACACCGTCGGCACCGGCTCGTTCCTGCCGGAGCACTGGTCGGAGACCTACGCCACCGCCGACATCGTCGCCTACGACGATGTGAAGCGGGTCAAGCTCGGACGCGAGTTCCTGCTGCGCAAGCTCGAACACCATCATGGCGGGACCTCGGCGTGAGCGACGTCTCCGCGCCCGAGGCGGGCCTGCGCGTCCGCATCATCGATCTCTCCGGCGGCGCCGAGGACAACATCGTCGAGGAGGTCAGGGGGTTTGCCGACCTCGCGCACGCGAACGCGTTCGCGCGTGCCTACGTGCGCGACAGCGTCGAGCGCTGCCGGCTGCCCGGCGCAACCGCGCGCGAGGTGCTGTCGAACTGGTTCGCGTTCGGCGAGGATGCCGAGGTGCTCGGTGCCGGCGAGGCGACGGCGGGCGCGCAGGGCTGGCGCTCGGCGAACGAGCTCGACGATTTCGCCGCCCAT
The DNA here is from genome assembly GCA_964249315.1 of uncultured Acetobacteraceae bacterium. GTDB lineage: Bacteria > Pseudomonadota > Alphaproteobacteria > Acetobacterales > Acetobacteraceae > Lichenicoccus. The sequence goes on from CAXUCM010000037.1 coordinate 12,032, forward strand.
GCCGGCTCCGGGATCGAGCGCGACTGGCGCGCGCTGGACCCGCGTCTCGTCGAAGCCGACGACGAGGGCGCGGACGATGACGATGAGGGGTTGAGCGGTTGAAGCTCCGCTTCGCGCCGAGCCCGACCGGACTGCTGCATGTCGGCAATGCCCGCCAGGCGGTGGCGAACGCGCTGCACGCGCGTCGCCATGGCGGCACGTTCCAGCTGCGCATCGACGACACCGACCGGCAGCGTTCGCGCGAGACCTATGCGGAGGCGATCCGCACCGACCTGCGCTGGCTCGGGCTGGAGTGGGACGAGAGCTTCGCGCAGTCCGACCATCTCGCCGACTACGCCGCCGCGGCGGACCGTCTGCGTGCGTCGGGACGGCTGTATCCGTGCTTCGAGAGCGAGGAGGAGCTGCACGCCAAGCGCAAGCTGCAGCTGCGGCAGAAGCGGCCGCCGATCTACGACCGGGCGATGCTGCGGCTGACGCCGGAGCAGCGCGCCCAGGCCGAGGCGAACGGCAAGGTGCCGTACTGGCGGTTCCGGCTCAGCGGCGGCGTCGTCGCCTGGGACGATCTGGTGCTGGGCCGCACCCAGGTGAAGCTGGGCGCGCTCTCCGATCCGGTGCTGGTCCGTGCCGACGGCACCATCCTGTACGCCTTCGCCTCGGTGGTGGACGACCTGCGCACCGGCGTCACCGACATCCTGCGCGGCGAGGACCATGTCAGCAACACCGGCGTGCAGGTCGACATCGCGCTTGCCCTCGGCGCGGGCGAGGCGCATTTCCGCTTCGGCCACCTGCCGCTGCTGCTCGATGCGTCCGGCGGCAAGCTCTCCAAGCGCTTCGACGGGCTGTCGTTGCGCGCGTTGCGCCAGGACGGCATCGAGGCGTCGTCGATCGTCTCCTACCTGGCACGGCTGGGCACCTCGGACGATCCGCACCCGCTCGACCTCGCCACGCTGGCGTCGCAGTACGACGTCACCCACACCTCGCACTCGGCCGCGCGCTTCGACATGCGCCAGCTGCTGGCGCTGAACCGGCGGGTCATGCACACGATGCCGTTCGAGACGGTGGCGGCACGCCTGCCGAGCGGCGCCACGCCCGAGTTCTGGTCGGCGGTACGCGGCAATGTCGACCTGCTGGTCGAGGTGCGACACTGGTGGGACGTCGTCGCCGGCAGCATCGTGCCGCCGCCGCTGCAGGACGAGGCGGCGTTCCTGACCGAGGCGCTGACGGCGCTGCCGCCGGAGCCCTGGGACGACGAGACCTGGCCGAGCTGGACGCAGGCCTTGCGAGAGCGCTCCGGACGCCGCGGCCGCGCGCTGTTCCTGCCGCTGCGGCTTGCCTTGACCGGCGAGGAGCAGGGCCCCGAGCTGCGCGAGCTGCTGCCGCTGATGGGTCGCGAACGGGTCGCCGGACGGCTGCGCATCGCCGGCGCCTAGGCCGGAGAGGCTGTTAGCCTTCCTCGCGATGAGCAAGGAAGCCATGCCAGGGCTCCGCCCTGGACCCGCTCAAGGCGGAGCCTTGAGAATCCATTTGTTTATCGGCGCGGCGGGTCGACCTATCGTGACGGCGGCACAGTCTGGGAGTCTCGCGCCTCATGATCACGAACTCTGCGATTGCGGTGGCAATGATCACGATGCTCTCCGTCGAGGCCCGCGCGCAGACGGCGATGAGCATGGCGCCGGCCAGTTCTAGCCCTTCCAGTCGGGCATTCACTGCTGCCAACGACAAGATGATGCACGGCATGGGCACGCCCTTGACCGGCGATACCGACCGGGATTTCGTCGCCGGAATGCTGCCGCACCATCAGGGCGCGGTCGACATGGCCCGCGTCGAGCTTCGCTACGGCCGCGACCCGCAGATGCGGCGCCTGGCGCAAGCGATCGTCGCTGCCCAGGAGAAGGAGATCGCGCAGATGCAAGCCTGGCGCGCGGCGCATCCGGTCGCGCCGTGACGACAAAATCGCTACCTGCGGGCCTAGCCACTGTCAGGAAGGCTGCCGACGCGGCCGACCCAGGCGATACTCAGCCGCTTCTCTGATCTCGCTGCTGCGAGGGACGTCCGCCCAGCACCGGGCGGCAACGCAAACACTCTTCAGGTCCGCACATTTCTCGATCATCAGCCGGTCAGCTTGGTGCACTATCGGAACGTTGCTGCGGTATGTCCGCAAGCCTGAAACTAAGAACCACCTTCAAAACAAATGGATTCTCAAGGCTTCGCCTTGAGCGGGTCCAGGGCAGAGCCCTGGCTCTCCCGCTAAGTTTCGATCAAGCTGAAATCGGCCACGCGGGAAAGTGCCTCGCGGATCGCCGCGAGCAGGCGCAGGCGGTTCGCGCGCAGCGCCGGGTCCTCGGCGTTCACCGTCACCGCGTCGAAGAAACGATCCAGCGGCGCGCGCAGGGCGGCCATCGCGCTCATCGCCGTGTCATACTCCTCGGCGCGCAGCGCGTGCCCGATCGAGGGGGCCGCAGCGTGCAGTGCGGTGGCGAGCGCGCGCTCTTCCGGCTGCGCCAGCAGCGCCGCATCGTAGGCGGCATCGTACGGGCCGTCCCTCTTCTCCTCGATGCGCAGGATGCTGGCCGCGCGCCGGACCGCGGCGAGCAGGTCGGCGCCCTCGGCGGTGCCGAGCAGGGCTGCCACCGAAGCGGTGCGATCGAGCAGCCGGACCAGGTCGCCCTCGGCGCCGGTGGCGGTGACCGCCGCCAGCACGTCGTGACGCGCGCCCTCGCCGCGAAGCTGCACGCGCAGGCGCTCGGCGATGAAGCCCGGCAGCGCCGACAGGTCGGGGGCCTGCCGCAACGATTTCGGCAGCTCTCGCGCGGCGGCGTCGAACAGGGCGAACAGGTCGAGGCGCAGCGCGTTGTCGCGCAGGATGCGGATCACGCCGAGGGCGGCGCGACGCAGCGCATACGGATCGCCCGATCCGCCCGGCTTCTCGCCGGCGGCGAAGAAGCCGACCAGGCTGTCGATGCGGTCGGCGAGCGCCACCGCGACCGAGACCGGCGCGCGCGGGGTCGCATCGGCGGCGCCGCGCGGCATGTAGTGCTCGCGGATCGCGCGCGCCACCGCCTCCGGCTCGCCGTCGTGACGGGCGTAGTACTCGCCCATCACTCCCTGCAGCTCGGGGAACTCGCCGACCATGCCGGTGAGCAGGTCGGCCTTGGCGAGATGTGCGGCCCGGGCCGCCTCGGCCGGATCGGCGCCGACCAGGGGCGCGATCCGCTCGGCGAGCCGGGTGATCCGCGTTGCGCGCTCGCCCTGGCTGCCGAGGGCGGCGTGGAACGTCACCGCGTCGCGCCGGGCGCTGCGGGCCTCGAGCCTGGTGGCGCGATCGAGGTCGCAGAAATGCCGAGCATCCGAGAACCGCGCCCGCAGCACCCGCTCGTTGCCGGCGACGATCAGCGCGCCGTCATCGTCGGGGATGCTGCCGGCGATGAAGGCGAAGTGCGGCGCCGGCGCGCCGTCCGGCGTGCGCAGCGCGAAATAGCGCTGGTTGACCCGCATGCTGACCTGCATCACCTCGGGCGGCAGGTCCATGAAGGCGGCATCGATCCGTCCCAGCAGCGGCACCGGCCATTCGACCAGCCCGGCCACCTCGGCGACCAGGGCCGGGTCGGCGACCACCTGCAGCCCGGCCGCCCGCGCCAGGCCGGCGATGCCTTCGCGGATCAGGGTGGCGCGGTCCGATGCGTCCACCAGCACGTGGCGGGCGCGCAGCTCCTGCTTCCAGCCGGCAGCCGAGGTCACCACGACCCTGCCCGGCGAGAGGAAGCGGTGGCCTTCGGTGAGGTTCTCGGCGATCAGCCCGTGCCCGTCATCCTCGCCGGCGGCGAGGCTGAAGCGGACCGGCGCGCCATCCAGCAGGCAGAGGATGCGGCGCAGCGGGCGCACCCAGGTGAGATCGCTGCCGTCGCCCCAGCGCATCGATTTCGGCCACGGGAACCGTCGCAGCAGCCCGGGCAGCAGGCGCTTGAGCAGGGCGGCCGCGGCGACCGGCTCGCTGTGCCGGTCGAGCAGCCAGAAGCCCTGCTGCAGTCGCAGCGCCGAACGCTCGGCGCCGTGCTTGCGCAGGAAGCCGGCCAGGGCGGCGTCGGGGGCGCCCTCGCGCGGGCCGCGTTCGGTGTCGCTGCGTCCCGGCACGGCCTCGTCGAGCGTCGCGGTCAGCGCGATCCGGCGAGGACCCGCGAAGCTCGCGACGACGCCGATCGCGAGCGGCGCCAGCGCCTCGCCGAGCAGGCGCGCCAGCCTCTCGGCGCCGACCGGCAG
>CAXUCM010000038.1:0-16241 GCA_964249315.1 uncultured Acetobacteraceae bacterium
TGGGCCGACATGTTGGCCTGGTTGAAGAAGATCCGCCCGAAATGGTCGCGGCCGGGAAACACCTCGTCCTGGTTGGGCAGGTTGGCGCCGCCGCTATCCACCAGATAGATGCAGGGCAGGCGATTCTGCTGCGCGATCTCCTGCGCGCGCAGGTGCTTCTGCACGGTCAGCGGAAAGTAGGACCCGCCCTTCACGGTGGCATCGTTCGCCACGATCATGCATTCGCGCCCAGAGACGCGACCGATGCCGGCGATCACTCCGGCAGACGACACCTCACCCCCATACAGGTCGTGGGCTGCGAGCTGGCCGACCTCGAGGAAGGGCGAGACCGGGTCGATGAGGGCCCGGATACGGTCGCGCGGCAGCAGCTTGCCGCGCGCGAGGTGACGCTCTCGCGCCCTCTGGCCGCCGCCGAGCCGCACGCGCTCGGCGGTTTCCCGCAGGTCGGCCACCAGCCCGTGCATGGCCTCGGCATTCGCCCGGGCCTCCGGCGAGCGGAGGTCGAGCGCGGATTCGATCATCGGCATGTTGCCTGTCTCCTCGGTCGAGCAAGCGACGGCGCGACGTGACGACCCGGGCGGGCAACCGGAGCGACGTGGCCGCGCGGCGGCGTCGAATGCCTCCTTCAGGCCGTCTCGTTGAACAGCTCGCGGCCGATCAGCATCCGACGAATCTCGCTGGTGCCCGCGCCGATCTCGTACAGCTTGGCGTCCCGCAGCAGCCGCCCGGTCGGGTAGTCGTTGATGTAGCCGTTGCCGCCCAGGCACTGGATCGCCTCCAGCGCCATCGCGGTCGCCTTCTCCGCGGCGAACAGGATCGCCCCGGCGGCGTCCTTGCGCGTGGTACGGCCGCGGTCGCAGGCCCTGGCGACCGCATACACGTAGGCGCGGGCGGCGTTCATCGTCGTGTACATGTCGGCGATCTTGCCCTGCATGAGCTGGAACTCGCCGATCGCCTGGCCGAACTGGCGGCGCTCGTGCACGTACGGCAGCACTACGTCCAGGCAGGCCTGCATGATGCCGATCGGACCGGCCGCCAGCACGGCGCGTTCGTAATCCAGCCCACTCATCAGCACGTTCACGCCGCGCCCCAGGGCGCCCAGCACGTTCTCCTCCGGGACCTCGCAGTCCTCGAACACCAGCTCGCAGGTGTTGCTGCCGCGCATGCCCAGCTTGTCCAGCTTCTGCGCGGTGCTGAAGCCCTTGAAGCCGCGCTCGATCAGGAAGGCGGTGATGCCGCGCGGGCCGGCGGCCGGGTCGGTCTTGGCGTACACCACCAGCGTGTCGGCGTCCGGGCCGTTGGTGATCCACATCTTGGAGCCGTTCAGCACCCAGCGATCGCCGCGCTTCTCGGCGCGGGTCCGCAGGCCCACCACGTCGGATCCCGCACCCGGCTCGCTCATTGCCAGCGCGCCGACGTGCTCGCCGCTGATCAGCCTGGGCAGGTAGCGCGCCTTCTGCTCGGCGTTGCCGTTGCGACTGACCTGGTTGACGCAGAGATTGGAGTGCGCGCCGTAGGACAGCCCGACGGAGGCGGAGGCGCGGCTGATCTCCTCCATGGCCACGCAGTGTTCCAGGTAGCCCATGCCGGCGCCCCCATAGGCCTCGTCGGCGGTGATGCCGAGCACGCCGAGATCGCCGAACTTGCGCCACAGGTCGGCGGGAAAGTCGTTGTCGCGGTCGATGGCGGCGGCACGGGGAGCGATCTCGTCGGAGGAGAAGGAAGCGACCTGGTCGCGCAGGGCGTCCACCGTCTCGCCAAGGTCGAAGTCAAAGCCCCGGAGACTGTTGAACATCGTCGATTTCCTCCCGACGGATCAAGGTACCGGTCGCAGGTATAGACTTCGATACGCGAGTTCATCCGGCAGCCGCAAGTGGATTTTACGAACGTACAGACGTTCGTTTAACGGTTGACCGTGATCGGAAGCTGCATCTACCCTGATGCCTGCAGGGAGAAAAGCCGGAGGGCTTCGTGGTTCGCACGACCGGGTCCAATGGCCCGCGCACCGCCGCCGCCATCCGCCGGGTCGGGCTGCGGCTCATCTATCGCCGCGGCTACGAGGCGATGAGCCTGCGCGAGCTGGCGGGCGAGGTCGGGATACAAGCCGCGTCGCTCTACAACCACATCCGCACGAAGCAGGACCTGCTGTTCGACCTGATCCGCGAGCACATGGACAACCTGCTGGCGAAGACCGACACGGCGTTGGCGGAGGCACCCGCGGGTGCCTCCGGGCCGCTGCGCGCCTTCATCGCCCATCACGTCATCTATCACCTGGAAAAGAAGCAGGAGGTCTTCGTCGCGAACTTCGAGTTGCGCGCGCTGGAGCCGCAGCATTACGCGACGATCGTCGTCATGCGCCGGGCCTACGAGGGGAAATTGATCGCACTGCTCGATGCCGGCGTCTCCGCAGGAGAGTTCGAGATCGGCGATACGCGGATCACCGCCTATGCCATCCTGGCCATGCTGACGGGGGCTTGCACCTGGTACAAGCCGGAGGGCCGCCTCACCAAGGCCGAGGTCGTGCAGCATCACACCGACATGGTGCTGCATGGCTGCGTGAACCAACGGCTCGGCGGCCAGCCTCGATCGTTGCGGCTCGTCGGCAGGCGTTAGGAGAAGGTCGAGGCCTCCGGAAACCATCTTGCCAAGATAGGTGGATTCTCAAGGCTTCGCCTTGAGCGGGTCCAGGGCAGAGCCCTTGCCTTGCATGGTCACCCCGCGCGTCGCGGCCGTGGCAGCGTCGCCACGCGTTCGGCGAGCATGCGGCGTTCCCAGCGCAGTGCCGAGCCGACAATCTCCTCGAGTCCGGCATGGGCGGGCTGCCAATCGAGCACGTCGCGGATGCGCTGGGCACGCGCCACCAGCGCCGGCGGATCGCCGGCCCGGCGCGGCCGCGGCCGCACCCGCAGCGCCGATCCCGACAGACGTTCGACCGTGTCGATGACCCGTCGCACGGAGTGTCCGCCGCCATAGCCGCAATTCAGCGTCGCACCCGCACCCCCGGCCTGCAGGTGACGCAGCGCCAGCAGGTGCGCCGCGGCGAGGTCGCTGACATGGATGTAGTCGCGGATGCAGGTGCCGTCCGGGGTGTCGTAATCCTCGCCGAACAGCGCGATCTCCCGGCGCTGGCCGGTGGCGGCCTCGCAGGCCACCTTGATCAGGTGGGTGGCGCCGCGGGTGCGCTGTCCGGCACGGCCGCGCGGGTCGGCGCCGGCGACGTTGAAGTAGCGCAGCACCGCCACGCGCAGGTCGTGCGCCCGTGCGGCGTCGCGCAGCATGGCCTCGGCGGCGAGCTTGCTGGCGCCATAGGGATTGATCGGGTCGGTGGCGGCGTCCTCGTCCACCGGCGCCGACGAAGCCAGGCCGTACACCGCGGCGGTCGAGGAGAACACGAAGTGGCGGATATCGGCCTGGACGCAGGCCTCCAGCAGCGTCGCCGTGTTGCAGACATTGTTGCGCCAGTAGGCGAGCGGCTGGATCAGGGAGTCCGGCACCACCAGGCAGGCGGCGAAATGCATCACCGCGGTGACCCGGTGCGACCGCAGGGTGCCGAGCACCAGGCCCGCGTCGCCGGTGCTGCCGCGCACCAGCGGCACGTCGCGGGGGAGGGAGGCGGCGTCGCCGGTCGACAGATCGTCGAGCACGACGACGGAGATCCCGGCGTCGCGCAGCGCCAGCACCACGTGGCTGCCGATATAGCCCGCGCCGCCGGTCACCAGCACGCTCATGCGCCGAGCTCCGGCAGGCCGGCCCAGGCGGGCTCCCCCTGCACGCGGAAGCATTCGGCCCCGTCGCTCGCCGCGATCATGCGATCGAGCCCGTCGCGGCCGCCGAACTGGAAGCCGAGCTGGGTCTGGTAGGCGGCGCAGGCGCGCCGCTTGCGCGGCACGTCGAACCGCGCCCGGCGCTCCGGCAGGTCGTCGAGCCTCGATGCGAAGGGTGCCGCGACCGCCCGGTCCGGCCGCATCGCGTAGGGGAAGTCGCGCCACCACAGCACCGGAGCGGCCGTGCCGGTCGCCTGCAGGGTGCGCGCGGTGAGCACGTGGTCGACATGGCCGCCGATGCATTGCGGCGCCAGCAGCAGGTCCGGGCGGTGCTGCTCGATCAGGCCGAGGATCGCCGGACGCAGCGCGGTCTCGACCCCGTCGTCCGGGTGCGGTGCCGCGAACAGGCTGGCCGCGGACCCGTAGCCGCGATGCGGCGCCTCGGCGAAGTCGAGCCAGCACGGCAGCGCGCCCAGCTCGGCGCAGGCGGCGCGATCCTCTTCGCGTCGCAGCGCCATGTAGTCGACCTCCGCGCCCAGCCCCTTGTCGAGCTGGCAGGCGAGCGCGAAGCCGGTCGGGGCCGCCACCGAGCGGGTGAACAGGGTGGCGACGACGACGCGCCAGCCGGCGTCGGCGCAGGCCGCCAGCAGGCCGCCGCAGGAGAACGCCGCATCATCGAGATGCGGGGAGAGGGCGAGGGCTGTCGGCATGTTCAGAGCAGATGCGGCGCGATCATGGGCGTCTACGGGCGCGTCCTCGATCAGGCGCTGCAGGGCCGCCGCCTGCGCGGCGATGTCGGCCGGCTCGACCAGCAGCGCGTTCTCGCCGTCGCGCAGGCAGTCGCGGATGCCGACGACCGCGCAGGACACGATCGCGAGCCCGCTCGCCATCGCCTCCAGCACGGTGTTGGAGAACCCCTCCGCGTAGGTCGGCGAGACGAACAGGTCCTGCTGCCGGTACACCGACGGCGCCGTCTCGTAGTCCGCCGCACCGGTGAAGCGCACGGCATCGTCGAGCCGCAATGCCGCCACCCGCTCGCGGGTCGGCTCGAGGTCCGGCCCGATCCCGGAGACGGTGGCGGCGAAGCGGACGCCGCGACCGCGCAGCAGCGCGAGTGCCTCGATGAAGTCGAGCGAGCCTTTCCGCCGGTCGACCCGGCCATGATAGAGCAGGCGCAGCGGCTCGCCCGAGCGTCGTTCCGGCTCGGGCGCGAAGCGATGCACGTCGACCGCACCCGGCACGATGGTGAACATCGAGCGCGGCACGTCCAGGCGATGCACCACTTCGGCGGCGAAGCTCTCGCCGCCGATCAGCACGGCGCCGGCATGCTGCAGCACGCGACGCATGCCGAGCCGGTGCGTCTCGCAGCAGGAGCCGACCCAGTGCCCGTCGCCGCCCTGGATCGACACCACGCACGGCACCCCGAGCTCACGCGCGGCGCGCAGCACGGTCCAGCCGTTCGGATAGCCGTATTGCGCGTGCAGGATGTCGAACGGACGCAGCGCGTGCTCGGCACGGACGACCTGCAGCATGTCCTCGATGTCGCGCTCGAAGTCGCCGCCCTGCTCCTCGCCGAGCGAGCGACGGCCGATCACCTTGACGCCGGCGAGCGGCGGCGGCGGGCCGCCGCCATAGATGCGCGTGCCCGCGGCGTCGCTACGGTACTGGCTCAGCATGGTCACGTCATGCCCGTGCGCCACCAGCTCGCGCAGCAGGTTGTGCGCGTAGACGCTCATCCCGCTGACCGCCGGGAAATAGCGGCGCGAGCAGAACAGGACCCTCATGATGGATTCTCAAGGCCGAGCCTTGAGCGGGTCCAGGGCAGAGCCCTGGCCCTGTCGGCTGCTCTCATGCGCGGCAATCGTCGATCCAGCGCCGCGCCTGCGGCACCATCTCGTCGGCGCGGTGGCTGTCCGAGGACAGCTCGACGCAGACCAGGCGCCGATACTCGATCGCCTCGAGCGCATCGAGGCAGGCCGGGATGTCCATGTCGCCGTCGCCGAAGGCGAGATGCACGTGCTTGCCGCGATGCATGTCCTCGAGCGAGATCGTGGCGATGCGGTCGGCGAACTCCGCCACCGCGCGCTGCGGCACGCGCTCGCCGGTGACCATGACGTGGCCGAGATCGAGCGCCAGGCCGAGCCTCGGATAGGCGCGCGAGAAAGCGCGGAAATCGTCCAGCGTCTCGATCAGCAGCTCCGGCTCCGGCTCCATCGCGGCGACGACGCCGCGGTGCTCGGCATGCTCCAGCACCGCCTCGACGCCTTCGCGCAGCCAGCTCATGGCCTGGTCGCGGCTCTGCCCGACGCCGAGCCTGCCGGACCAGAACGACATCGTCTCCGATCCCAGCATGGCGCCGATATCGAGCGCGCGCTTGAGAAAGGCGATGCGCAGCGCGCGTCCTTCGGCGGTGTCGCTGAGCATGGTCGGCTGGTGGCGTGCGCGCGGGTCGAGCAGGAAGCGCGCGCCGGTCTCGATCACCGAACCCAGCCCGCGCGCGGCGAGGTCGCGCGCGAGCGCTTCCGTGCGCTGCCGCCAGCCCTCGGCCATCGGATCGAGATAGTGCTGGTCGAGCGTCAGCGCGACGCCGTCATAGCCGCTGTCGGCGATCAGCGCGATCGCGTCGGACATGCGGTGATGCACCGTGCCGTTGGTGTTGTAGGCGTAGCGGAGGCTCATGCTGCAGCGTCCCTGCTCGAGGATCGGCGGCGCCGATAAAGCTGTGCGGCAAAGCAGCCGGGCTCGCGATAGAGCGGATAGAGCGGACCGACCAGGCGCTCGGCGAGGACGGTGTCGAACCAGGCCGGGCCGCCGGCGCGGGCCTCGTCCTGCGGCCGCAGCCGCACCCGTGCCGCGCCCTCGCGCGGGGCGTCCAGCAGCAGCGCGTCGCCGCGCGCCCGCCGGCGCTGCACGCCGCGCTCGCCGATGCGGTGGTAGCTCATCGTCTCGCATTCCAGCTCCGGCACGACGACCTTCACCGCCGCGACCGGGCTCCCGGCGGGAGAGCAGTCGGCGAACAGGATCTCCGTGCCGGCCTCGGCCAGGCTCCGCGTCAGCAGCGCCAGCCGCTGCGTCGCACGCATCGCGGCATCGGCGCCGACGGTGGCGAGGTCGGAGAAGCGCACCTGCTGCCGCTCGGCGAAGACGCTGCCGTCGAGACGCAGGCGCAACTCGTCCGCGTCGCGGTCGAGCCACTCGGCCATCGCCTGCAGGGCGCGCGGCTCCTCCAGCTCCAGCCGCACGTCGGCCGACTGGCGCTCGATGTAGGAGGCCGGCATCACCCGGCGCAGCGCCTCCGCGCTGCCGTGCGTGGCGACCTTGCGGGCGCGCGAGCCGCAGAACTCCAGCAGCGCCTTGCGCAGGGCGCGATGCTTGTCGGGGTGCGAGGCCTCGCCGCAGGCGGTGACCTGGATCGGCGCCGCCGGCTCGCCGCGATCGTCGCCGACCACGTACAGGTTGGTGCAGCCGAACCCGGTATCGGCGAGCTTGACGGTGACCGCGATGCCGAGCCCGCGCAGCCGGTCCAGCAGCGCTGCCACCGGCGGCTCCAGCCCGGCATCGAGGGCGACCACGCGGCCGGCGTCGAGGGCACGGTAGCCGAGCACGTTGCCGTCGCGCTGCAGCAGCTCCATCACGCCGTGCGCGATCGCGTGCTCCAGCTCGAGCCCGGCGCCGAGCCCGTTGGTGATCGGCGTGATCAGGTCCGGCGCGCCCGCGATCTCGAAGCCGTGCGAGGCGATCCAGTCGCGCGGCACCAGCACCGACTCGCGGCTCGGCCAGCGCATCGTCTCGACCCAGTGCAGCCGCATCTCCGCGTCGTAGGGGGAGCCGGCCGGCAGGCACAGGCGCAGCGGGTCGATCACGGCAGCGGCGCCGCGCGCGGCCAGTAGCTCGGCGTAGCTCGCCGCCTGCACCGGAGCGGCCTCGAGCCAGCGGGCGCAATGCACCTCCTCGCACAGCTCGCCCAGCGCGCCGACCTCGGCCTCGACCGCGTTGAAGCCGTAGCCGTGGCCGGTGCTGATCGGCTGGCCGGGCAGCAGCAGGTTGGCCTGAACCACCGGCACCGCGGTGCGGTCGAGGCCGTCGATGCGGAACATCGACAGCTCTGCCGTCTCAGGCAGCGAGGCACGGAAGGCGGCCGCCACCGCGTCCAGCGGGTCGCTCATGTCGTATTCCTCCGATGTCGCAGCGTCTCGATGGGGATGGCGCGCACCGCCGGCGGCGCGACCATGCCGTCCTCCAGCACCGCGACCGCCATCGCCGTATCGATCCCCGGCGCGTGCTCGAAGGGCGTGCAGATGGTGTCGAAGTCGAGCGGCGCGATCACCGCGCGGTAGCGTCGCAGCTCGTCCGGCGTCAGCGGGATCGCCTTGTGGAAGGCCTTGTGCGTGGAGACCGCGCGGCTGGCGCCGGCCGCGTCCTGGTCGACCTTGAAGGCGTCGCCGCAGAACAGCATGCGACGCGCCGGGTCGTGCAGCACTGCCTGCCCCTGGTAGTGGCCGCCGACCTGACGCAGGGTCTGGCCGGTGGGCAGGGCGAGCTGCTCGTCGTACGGCCAGGTGACGCGGAACGCCTTGGTCAGCCAGAGATCCTCGCGCTGGATCGCCACGATCTCGGGATCGAACGCCTGCTGCAGCTGCCACAGCGCGCCGTAGCCGTGCACGTGGCTGGCGGCGAGGATGCGGATGCCGCCGAGCCTTTCGATCTCGTCGAGCATCGCCGGCGTGTAGTACGGCGCCGCCTCGAAGGCGACGTTGCCCTGAGGGTGCAGCAGCAGCCAGCCGGTGCCGTTCAGGCCGAACCCCGGCCGGGTGGAGAACGCCACCAGGTCGCGCGGCAGCGTCCGCCAGGAGCCTTCGAGCGCCGCCGCCACCTCGGCCTCGGTGCGGAAGTCCCAGCCATCCTCGGGCAGGTCGTTGCGGGTGTCGGTGCAGACCGGACAGTCCGGCGGCACCGCGAAGTAGCGCTGCCAGTGGCCGCAATTCGAGCAGGCGTAATAGGTCAGTGGCATGCCGCACTCTCGTAGGCGCGGGACAGCAGACGCATGGTGGCGAGGTCGCGGGCGAGATCGAACCCGGTGCCATCCACGACCGCCTCGCCGCGCACGAACGCGGCAAACGCCGCCATCTGCCGCGTGAACGGCGAGGCTCCGGCATCCGGCACCGCCAGCCTGCGGGCGCTGCCATCGGCGGCTTGCAGGTGCAGCACCGATCCGCCGGGATCCTGGCCCATCGTGTTCTCGGCGATCAGCATGCCGTGCTCGCCCACGATCTCCAGCCGGCGTCGCGGCAGGCTCTCGGGGTGGTTGTAGGCGACGTGCAGGCTTGCCAGCACGCCGCTCGCGGTGCGGCCGAGCAGCATCGCCCCGTCATCGACGGCGTAGTCGTGCACGCGCCGCTGGGTCATCGCGCCGACCGCCGCCAGCGGCTCGTCGAGCAGGTAGGCGATCAGGTCGAGACCGTGCGGGGCCAGGTCGATCAGCGCGCCGCCGCCGGCCTGGCGCGGGTCGGCACGCCAGTTCTCGCCGCCGGCGCGCCAGTTCTCGCCGCCGGCGCGCCAGTCCGGCCCGAGCCAGCAGGCATAGACGATGCGGATCGCGGTGACCCGGCCGAGGCTTCCCGACCGCAACGCTGCGCGCATGGCCGCGTGCGCCGGGTGATGGCGCTGATCGAAGGCGGTGCCGTAGGCCACACCCGCGCGTCGCACCGCAGCCGCGATCGCCTCGGCATCGGCGAGGCCCGCCGCCATCGGCTTCTCGCACAGGATCGCCTTGCCGGCCGCCGCCGCCGCCTCTACCGCGATCCGGTGCAGATGGTTCGGCGTGGCGACGTAGACCGCCTGCAGCCCGGGCTGTGCGAGCAGCTCGTCGAGCGTGGCCCAGGCCGGCACATCCAGGCGCGCCGCAGCCGTGCGCGCGACCGGATCGGGATCGCAGACGCCGACGACGCGCTGGTCGGCCGCGCGCAGTGCCGGCAGCGCGAAATCGCGGGCGACCCAGCCGAACCCGACGATGCCCCACGTGATGCCCGGGCCGATGCTTCCCATCACCAGCGCTCCGGCAGGTCGACCAGCTCGCGACGGCGCACGGCGCCTGGGGCCGCGTCGCGGCAGATCGCCTCCGCCACACAGTCGCTGCGGCGGGGAAAGGTCGCCCGGCCGGCATATTCCTGCGCGTAGCGCACGGAGGGCCAGCGGATCATGCCTGCCTCGTAGAGCGGGTTGCGTCGCAGGCGGGCGTCGGCGGCGGGCAGCGCGATGCCCCCGGTCACCGCGCGTGCCGGTCGCAGCGCCGGCCCGGCCGCCACCGAGAACGCCTCCACCGCGGCCAGGCTCGCGGCCGACGCCGGCACCGGCGCGCGGCCTTCGAGCAGGGCGGCGAGGGTCTCGGCATCGTCGTACAGCACGCCGTCCGCGAACAGGCCGGCAAGGGTCTCGGCGGTGATCGCGCTGCCGGCGGAGTAGTTCTGCGCGTCCGCGTTATGCACGTGGCTGAGCGCCAGCAGCCCGTCGCCGGCGATGGTGCGCAGCGCCCGCAGGATCGCCGGCTTCGGCTCGAGGAAGTAGAAGGCGTCGTGACAGGTCACGAGCCCGGCGCGGTGATCCCGGACCGGCCAGTCCGCCGCCGCATCGAAGCAGACCAGCTCGGCCTGCGGGACGACCCAGTGCCGCGCCAGCCAGAGCTTGGCGAAGACGACGTCGCCGCCCGTCACCCGGACGCCGCGGCGGCCCAGCTCGCGCAGGTGATGGCCGATGCCGCAGGCGAGCTCGAAGGCACGCGCGGGCGCGTTCCAGTGCGCCTCCACCAGGGCCAGGCCGCCGAGGAAGGTCGGATCGGTCCAGCGATGCGCGAAATAGTCCGCGACCGGGCCCCAGGCCAGCAGCGACATCGCCCGGCGCAGGCTGAGCCCGTCACGGTCGCGGGCGAGCCGGAGCAGGTCCGCCGGATCCGCCGCCTCGCCCTGCCACCAATCGTCCTGGTCGGCGAGCAGCAGGGCCAGCGCCTCGTGCCGGTCGCCGCGATCGAGACGATCGAGCGCCTCGGCCGCCAGGGCCTCGCGGCCGATGCGCAGGAACGGGATCGCGTCGATCACCGGCCAGCGCGCGGTGCCGTCGCTGAGCGAGTGCGGGCCGTCGGCGTGCAGCGCGCGCCCGGTGCGGGGTGAGACCAGCGGCGTCATGCGACCAGCCCGGCCGCGCCCCAGCCTGCCGTGCCCAAGCCTGCCGCGGCCAGCACGGCGTCCTGGAACGGCTTGACCAGCCCCTCATGCACGAGCTGCATCTCGGCGAGCACGGCCTCCAGGCTGGTGCTGCCGGCGCGCAGGTAGTGTCCGATCTGCCAGACGCGGTCCAGCGTGTCGGCGGCGTGGAAGGCGCGGCCTTCCGGGCTGTCGGCATCGGGCAGGATGCGTCGGGCCTGCGCGATCACGCCGGCGAGCTCGCTCGGCAGCTCCGCCAGGGCGCGCGCGCTGGTCCGCTCGACGACGGGACCCAGCTGCTCGCCGAGCAGCATCTCGCCGGTGAAGCCGCTATCCGGCAGATAGGCGTTATGCAGGTGGTGGGCGATCCCGGCGAGCCAGACCACGACCGGATCGGCGTCGAAACAGGGCGACAGCAGCACGCCGTAGGCGGCGGTCATCTGGCAGTGCTCGGCATGGTTCTCGGCCGGCTCGAGCACCAGCCGCGCCCGTCCGGGACAGGTGGCGCCGGCACGCGGCTGCGCGCCCAGCCTGACGACGAACTCCGGCAGCGATCTCGACAGGTCGGGGGCAGGGGCGATGAGGTCGAGCTGGTCGGCCAGCGTCGCGGGCAACGCGTCGCGCACCGCGTCGAAGCCGCCCTGCAACACCGTCGCCGTCGCCGCCTCATCCAGACCGAGCCCGGTCAGGGTCGCGCCATCGAGGTCGCCGAGCCGGACGGCGCGGACCATCGCCGCGACGTTGCCGTGCATCGCCGCCTTCGGTGCCATCCCGCCGAGCAGGCGGCACCAGCCATCCTCGAACAGGCGATGCGCGATCGATCCGGCACGGCCGGCGGAGTATACCCGCTTGAGGTCGCCCATCTCGCGCAGGAGCGCGAGCAGGTCTGCCGGCAGACTTGGCGGTGACAAGACCGCTACGGGCGCGGCCGGGTGGCTTCCTGCGCAGGTTTCAGAGGCCGTGCGAGGCGCGGAAGAAGCGGGCTGCGTCCCGGTGAACCGGCCGGGCGCAAGACCACCTTGCGCGGCTGCATCAGCCAACTTAGCCGCGACATCACACTTCCCCGTATCGTTCGAGCAGCGTGCATATTGGCGCGTCATCCCGCGCGACGAATCACGAGCCGGTGAGACTCGTGCCGCCGGACGCGCGCGGCGCTACGAAAGCATGCGCTGGAGCTCCGGCTCGCGGTCGACGAACTGGTGCTTCAACGCACCCAGCACGTGCAGCGCCAGCAGCGCGTAGAGGCCGTAGGCAAGCCAGCCGTGCACGGCGAACCAGAAGCTGTGCACGCGCTGCTTGCTCGCCGGATCGAGCGCCATGATCGGTGCCAGGCGCGGGATCGGCACCAGGCCGAACAGGCGCAACGGGTGCGTCGCCGCCTGGCTGAAGGCGGAGTCGTGGATGTAGCCGGAGATCGGCAGGCCCAGGATCAGCACGTACAACGCCAGGTGGGCCGCATGCGCCAGCCTCCGCTCGCGCCTCGGATAGTGCGCCGGCATCGGCGGCGGCGGGTGCGACAGCCGCCACAGCACCCGCAGGAGCGCCAGCCCGAGCACGGTCAGCCCGATCGACTTGTGAGTATCGACCGCCGGGCGCACCAGCCGGTGGGGGAACCAGCCGATCGTCCAGACCAGCAGCAGGTTGCCGACGATCAGGACGGCGATGAGCCAGTGCAGCAGCATCGCGGTGCGGGTGTAACGGGCCTGCATGGTGGCGCCACTCCGTGGTCGGATGATCGAACGGTGTATGCTGCGGCGATGCATAGCATGAGGTCGCGATGACCGCTCTGACGATCGAACACGAGCTGGCGGCGGCGCGGCTGGCGATCTCGCCGCGCTTCCATGCGCCGCCGACGCCGCCGATCAGCCGGATCATTCATGCCGGTGCGCTGCTGCTCTGGGTGCTGCTGTTCGCGCGCGCCTTCCTCGGCGGCGGCGTGTTCGCCTGGTCGGCCGGCATCGCCTACATCCTGTACGACACCGCGCTGCTGGTGTTCGTGTTCTGCCGGACCTTCGGGCTTCGTCGCGTCGCGGCACGCCCCGCCGCGACAGCCCCGTTGCCGCGCGCCACCGTCATCGTCGCCGCCCGCAACGAGGCCGCCAGCCTGCCGGTGACCCTTGCCGCCCTGCTCGCACAGCGCGATCCGGCCGACATCATCCTGATCGCCGACGACGGCTCCACCGACGGCACCGCAGCGCTGCTCGAACGGACCTACGGTCTCGTCGCGGTGCCGGGCGGCGTCAGCCGACCGAGCCTCACGCATCCGTCGCTGCGCTGGCTGCGCCTGCCGCACGGCGGCAAGGCGCAGGCGCTGAACGTCGCCTGCGCGCTGATCGATACCGAGCTGGTGCTGACCGTCGACGCCGACACGCTGCTCGATCCCGCCGCCCTCGGCGCCATGCGCGCCGCCTTCGCCGTCGACCCGGAACTGGTCGCCGCCACCGGCGTGCTCAAGCCTCTGTGCGGGCCGTCGCTGCAGGGACGGCTGCTGCAATGGTTCCAGACCTACGAGTACGTCCGCAACTTCCTCTCGCGCTATGCCTGGATGCGCACCGACGGGCTGCTGCTGATCTCCGGCGCCTTCGCCTGCTACCGGCGGGCGGCGCTGCTGGCGGTGGGCGGGTTCGATCCGGACTGCCTGGTCGAGGATTACGAGCTGACGCATCGGCTGCGCGATCATGCCGGGCGCCGCGGCGAGACCTGGCACACCGCGGTGATCGGCGGCGCGCATGCCCGCACGGACGCGCCCAGCACCGCCGGCGCCTTCCTGCGCCAGCGCTCGCGCTGGTTCGGCGGCTTCCTGCAGACGCAGCTCTGGTATCGCCACATGGTCGGCAACCCGCGCTACGGCCGTACCGGCACCGCGATGCTGCCGGTCAAGGCGATCGACACGCTGCAGCCGCTGTACGGCCTGACCGGTGCCGTGTTGCTGCTGTTCTACCTGGCGAGCGGGCGGCTGCGGCTGGCGGGCGCGGTGTTCGCGGTCATCGGCGCCAAGCTGGTGCTGGATATCGGCTTCCATCTCTGGTCGCTGCGGCTGTATCGACGCTGGGTCGGCGGTCCGCAATCCGCGCTCGCGATCGGCCCGGCGCTGTTCGCCTCGCTGATCGAACCGTTCTGCTTCCAGCTGCTGCGCCATTTCGGCGCGGCACTGGGCTGGGCGACATTCCTCGCCGGCACGCGATCCTGGCGCGCGCAGCAGCGGCTCGGCATCCAGACGCCGAGCCTGCCGCACCAGGGAGGCCAGGGCTCCGCCCTGGACCCGCTCAAGGCGGAGCCTTGAGAATCCGCTACGAGCTCAGGACGTCGAGGAACGTCAGCGTGAACGGTGCGATGAGGATGTCGGTCAGTGCGGCAGACGCCGCCGTGATTTCCGGCGTCTGCATGTGCGCGGCGACGGCCGCCTCTCCGCTCCAGGTCTCGTACGTCAGGGGATGCAAATGGATTCTCAAGGCTGAGCCTTGAGCGGGTCCAGGGCGGAGCCCTGGCCTTTCTCAACGTGCCCGCCGACCTCAGGCCAGATCGAACCGGTCCAGGTTCATCACCTTCGCCCAGACCGCAACGAAGTCGTGCACGAACGCACCCTGCGAGTCCTCGCACCCGAAGACTTCCGCGATCGCGCGGAGCTGCGAGTTCGATCCGAAGATGAGATCGACGTTGGTGCCGGTCCATCGGAGCTCGCCCGACGCGCGATCGCGTCCCTCGAACACCTCCTCCGATTCCGTCGATGCCTGCCAGACCGTGCCCATGTCGAGCAGGTTGACGAAGAAGTCGTTCGTCAGCGTCTCCGGCCGGTCGGTGAAGACGCCGTGCCTGGTCTGCCCGTAGGTCGCACCGAGCACGCGCAGGCCGCCGAGGAGGACGGTCATCTCGGGAGCGGTGAGCTTCAGCATGTGCGAGCGGTCCAGCAGCATCTCCGCTGCCGGCCGGCGATGGCCGTCGCGCAGGTAGTTGCGGAAGGCGTCCGCGGTCGGTTCCAGCACGGCGAAGGACTGCACGTCGGTCTGCTCCTGCGACGCGTCGGTGCGGCCGGGGGTGAACGGCACCTCGACCGTGTGACCGGCGCGGGCGGCTGCCGCCTCGACGGCGGTACAGCCGCCGAGCACGATCAGGTCGGCGAGCGACAGCTTCTTGCCGCCGGACGGCATGCCGTTGAACTCGGCCTGGATCTGCTCGAGCACCGGCAGCACGCGGCCCAGCTCCAGCGGCTGGTTGACCTCCCAGTACGCCTGCGGCGCGAGGCGCAGGCGCGCGCCGTTGGCGCCGCCGCGCTTGTCGGTATTGCGGTACGTCGAGGCCGAAGCCCAGGCGGTGGTCACCAGCTGCGCGATCGACAGGCCGGATTCGAGCAGGCGGCGCTTCAGAGATGCGACGTCGTCCGCGTCGATCAGCGGGTGATCGACCGCCGGCACGGGATCCTGCCAGAGCTGCGGCTCGTCGGGAACCAGGTCGCCGAGATAGCGCGAGAGCGGCCCCATGTCGCGGTGCGTCAGCTTGTACCAGGCCTTGGCGAAGGCGTCGGCGAACGCCTCCGGGTTCTCGTGGAAGCGCCTGGAGATCGGCCCGTAGACGGGATCCAGCTTCAGCGCGAGGTCGGTGGTGAACATCATCGGCGCGTGCTTCTTCGACGGGTCGTGCGCGTCGGGCACGGTGTCGGCGGCGGCACCGCCCTTCGGCGACCACTGCCAGGCGCCGGCCGGGCTCTTGCCCAGCTCCCAGTCATGCTCGAACAGGGTGTCGAAGTAGCTGTTGTCCCAGGTCACCGGCGTCGCCGTCCAGGCGCCCTCGAGGCCGCTGGTGATGGTATGGCCGGCATTGCCGGAGCCGAGGCTGTTCTTCCAGCCCAGGCCCTGCTCCACGGTCGAGGCGGCTTCCGGCTCGGGGCCGACATGGTCGACGGGGTGCGCCGCCCCATGCGCCTTGCCGAACGTGTGTCCGCCGGCGATCAGGGCGACCGTCTCCTCGTCGTTCATCGCCATGCGACCGAACGTCTCGCGGATGTCGCGGGCCGAGGCGAGCGGATCGGGGTTCGCGTTCGGCCCCTCCGGATTGACGTAGATCAGGCCCATCTGCACCGCGGCCAGCGGGTTCTCCAGCTGACGGTCGCCGCTATAGCGCTTGTCGTCGAGCCAGGTATCCTCGGGACCCCAGTAGACGTCGTCTTCCGGCTCCCAGACGTCGGCGCGACCGCCGGCGAAGCCGAAGGTCTTGAAGCCCATCGATTCCAGCGCGCAGTTGCCCGCCAGCACCATCAGGTCGGCCCAGGAGATCTTGCGGCCGT
>CAXUCM010000039.1:0-15808 GCA_964249315.1 uncultured Acetobacteraceae bacterium
CCGCCCGCGCGCGACGCGGCGCACGCCGCCGCCCTCGGCCCGTTGCGCGGCGTGCGCGCCGCCAACCCGATCTCGGCACGGCTGACCGTCTCCGGCTACGAGGGCTCCGAGCTGCTGGTGGCGCGCCTGCTGGTCGAGGCCGGCGCCGAGGTGCCCTATGTCGGCACCGCCTGCCCGCGCACCGAGTGGAGCGAGCCGGACCGCGAATGGCTCGCCGCGCGCGGCACCCACGTGCAGTTCCGCGCCTCGCTGGAGAACGACGTCGCCGCGTTCCGCGAGGTGCGCCCCGACCTCGCCATCGGCACCACGCCGGTGGTGCAGCTCGCCAAGGAGCAGGGCATCCCGGCGATCTACTTCACCAACATCGTCTCCGGGCGGCCGCTGTTCGGCATCCCGGGGGCGGCGTCCATGGCCGCGATCGTCGCCAGCCAGACACGCGGCCGCGAACGCTACGCGCGCATGGTGTCGTTCTTCGGCGCCAGGCCGGCTGCGGCGGCGCCGAAGCCGGCCTACGCGGCGCCGCGCATCGAAGCCCCGGTCGGGGTGTAGCGCGATGCTGGTGATCGACCATGATCGCGCCGGCGGCTACTGGGGCGCGGTCTATGCCTTCACCGCGGCGCGCGGGCTGCGGGTGATCATCGACGGGCCGGTCGGCTGCGAGAACCTGCCGGTGACCGCGGTGCTGCACTACACCGACGGGCTGCCGCCGCACGAGCTGCCGATCAGCGTCACCGGCCTGTCCGAGGACCACCTCTCGATGAACGGCACCGAGAGCGCGCTCGCGCAGGCCAACCAGGTCGGCGACCGCAGCATGCCCGGCGTGGTGGTGACCGGCAGCATCGCCGAGATGATCGGCGGCGGCGTCACTCCGGAAGGCTCCAACCTGCTGCGCTTCATCCCGCGCACCATCGACGAGGATCAGTGGCAGACCGCGGACCGCGCGATCTACTGGCTGTGGAGCCAGTTCGGCGAGAGGAAGGGCGGCCGGCGCAAGGCTCCCGCCGCGAGCCGGCCGCTGGTCAACATCATCGGCGCGATCCACGGCACCTTCAACATGCCGTCGGATCTCGCCGAGATCCGCCGCCTGGTCGAGGGCATCGGCTGCGAGGTCAACCTGGTGTTCCCGATGGGCACCCATATCGACGACACGCCGCGGCTCGCCGAGGCCCAGGTCAATATCTGCCTGTATCGCGAGTTCGGCCGCAAGCTCTGCGAGGAGCTCGGCAAGCCCTACCTGCAGGCGCCGATCGGCGTGTTCGCGACCACCAGCTTCCTCGAGGCGCTCGGCGAGCTCACCGGGCTCGATCCGCAACCGTTCATCGAGCGCGAGAAGCAGACCACGATCAAGGCGGTCTGGGATCTCTGGCGCAGCGTCACGCAGGATTTCTTCGCCACCGGCAGCTTCGCCGTGGTGGCGACCGAGACCTACGAGCGCGGCATCCGGCACTTCCTCGAGGGCGAGCTCGGCATCGCCTGCGCCTTCTCGGTGGCGCGTCGTCCCGGTGCGAAGACCGACAACGAGGCGGTGCGCGAGGCGCTGCGACGCACGCCGCCGCTGGTCCTGTTCGGCTCGACCAACGAGCGGATCTACGCGGTCGAGCTGAGATCGCGCTGCATCTACGTGCCGGCCTCGTTTCCTGGCGCGATCATCCGTCGCGCCACCGGCACGCCGTTCATGGGCTATGCCGGCGCCACCTACCTGCTGCAGGAATACTGCAACGCGCTGTTCGACGCGCTGTTCACCATGCTGCCGCTCGGCCGCGATCTCGATGCGATCGATCCGACCCATGCGCGCGGCGAACCGACGATGGCCACCCCGTGGGACCGCGACGCAGCCGCGCTGCTCGACGCCCGCATCGAGGCCGAACCGTTCCTCGTTCGTATCTCGGCGGCGAAATCGTTGCGCGAGCAAGTCGAACGGGAAGCCCGCGCGCATGATGAAAGCCGGGTCACGCGCGCCCGCGTCCTGGCCTGCCTGCCGGGTGTTCCGGCGGAGGCCGTATCGTGACGCCGGTCCGGCCGAACGATCAACCAGAGGAGAACTGACATGGTGAACGATCCGAACCGCTCCGCGCTTTCGGGGCTGACCGAGCTGGAGGCGAAGGAGTTCAACCGGATCTTCGTGCTGAGCTTCTGCATCTTCACCGGGGTTGCGATCGTCGCGCACATCCTGGCGTGGCTGTGGCGGCCATGGGGCGGCAGCTACCACACCGCGGCGATCGACGGGCTGCACATGGCGAGCCAGGTGCTCGCCTCGATCTGCTAGGGAGCATCGGTCATGTACCGTATATGGGTATTGTTCGATCCGCGCCGGGCGCTGGTCACCCTGTTCATCTTCCTGCTGGTGCTGGCGCTGGTGATTCATTTCATCCTGCTCAGCACGGACCGTTTCAACTGGCTGGACGGTCCCAACCATGACCGGCTCAGCGGCGGCCCGGCCCAGCAGATGACGCCGACACCGCCCGCGCCACGCTGATGCTGTAGAAGCGCGGCCAATCTAAACGCGAACCTGTCGGTCCGACGGGAGGACCAGCCCATGGCGATGTTGAATTTCGAGTATAAATACCGGGTGCGGGGAGGGACGCTGGTCGGCGGAGACCTGTTCGACTTCTGGGTCGGGCCGTTCTATGTCGGCTTCTTCGGCGTCACCACGGTGTTCTTCACCCTGATCGGTACCGCGCTGATCATCTGGGGTGCCGCCATCGGCCCGACCTGGAACGTCTGGCGGATCAACATCGCCCCACCCGACCTGCGCTACGGCCTCGGCTTCGCACCGATACGCGAAGGCGGGCTGTGGCAATGGATCACCGTCTGCGCGCTCGGCGCCTTCTGTTCCTGGGCGCTGCGCATGGTCGAGATCGCGCGCAAGCTCGGCATGGGACTGCACGTTCCCATCGCCTTCTCGGGCGCGATCCTCGCCTACTTCACGCTGGAGGTGATCCGGCCGGTGCTGATGGGCGCCTGGGGCAACGGCTTTCCCTACGGGATCCTGTCGCATCTCGACTGGGTCTCGAACATCGGCTACCAGCACCTGCAGTTCCACTACAATCCCGCGCACATGATCGCGGTGACGTTCTTCTTCACCACGACCTTCATCCTGTCGATGCATGGCGGCGTGGTGCTGTCCTCGCTCAACCCGCCCGCGGACGAGAAGGTCAAGCCGTCGGGCTTCGAGGACAGCTTCTTTCGCGACCTGATGGTCTACTCGATCGGGCCGCTCGGCATCCATCGTCTCGGCTGGTTCTGCGCCATCAACGCCGGGGTGTGGAGCGCCATCTGTATCGTCATCAGCGGACCGTTCTGGACCCGTGGCTGGCCGGAATGGTGGAACTGGTGGCTCAACCTGCCGATCTGGAGCTGAGCCATGTTCGACAACCGTCCAGTGTTCAGTGTCGAGTATCAGAACCTGTTCAACCGGGTTCAGATCGACGGGCCGATCGACGAGGGTGCGCCGCTGAAATGGGGTGCCGAGAACCGGGTCGGGCGGCCGTTCCTGTCCCGCCTGATGGGCCGGATCGGCGCCGCCCAGGTCGGGCCGTTCTATCTCGGCACGGTCGGCTTCGCCTCGGTGCTCTGCGGCTTCATCGCCTTCGAGATCATCGGGCTGAACTTCCTCGCCCAGGTCGGCTGGGATCCGGTGCAGTTCATCCGGCAATTGTTCTGGCTCGGCCTGCAGCCGCCGCCGGCGAAGTATGGCCTGCGCATCCCGCCGCTCAACGATGGCGGCTGGTGGCTGATGGCGGGCTTCTTCCTCACCGCCTCGGTGCTGCTCTGGTGGGTGCGGGTCTACCGGCGCGCGCGCGCGCTCGGCATGGGCACCCACGTGGCCTGGGCCTTCGCCGCGGCGATCTGGCTCTATTTGGTGCTCGGCTTCATCCGTCCGGTGCTGATGGGAAGCTGGTCGGAGGCGGTGCCGTTCGGCATCTTCCCGCACCTGGACTGGACCGCATCGTTCTCGATCCGCTACGGCAACCTCTATTACTGCCCGTTCCACATGCTCTCGATCGTGTTCCTGTACGGCTCGACGCTGCTGTTCGCGATGCATGGCGGCACCATCCTGGCGGTCAGCCGCTACTGGGGCGAGCGCGAGATCGAGCTGAGCGTCGATCGCGGCACCGCCGCCGAACGCGCCGGCATCTTCTGGCGCTGGATCATGGGCTTCAACGCCAGCTACGAATCGATCCATCGCTGGGCCTGGTGGTTCGCCGTGCTCTCCCCGATCACCGGCGGCATCGGCATCCTGCTCAGCGGCACGGTGGTGGATAACTGGTTCCTCTGGGGCGTGAAGCACGGCATCGCGCCTTCCTATCCGGAGGTCTACCCGCACATGGCCGATCCCGGCCTGTTGCGCGGAGTGACGGGAAGATGAGCGCGCTGCTGGCACCGTTCCGCTGGGCCGGCCTGCTGATCGGCGACGCCTGGAACGGCTTCCTCGCCAACCATCCCTGGCGCTGGATTTCGGGCGTGGTGGTCGGCGTCGTGCTCGGCTGCCTGTTCCAGACCTTCAACAAGCCGCACCTGATCCTCGAGCAGCGCGGCTTCCGCGGCGTCGGCATGGCCTACATCTACAACACGCGCGTGGTCGACTCCGACGCCGCCAACAACCGGCTGATCGAGCCCTACCCGCCGGTGCGGCCGGCCGGGATCACGTCCGCGCACGCCTACAAGAACATCCAGGTGCTCAAGGACGTCGACGCCAACGAGTTCCTGCGGCTGATGGCGACGCTGCCGACCTGGATCGCGCCGGCGACGGGATGCGCGTTCTGCCACTCGACCGTGAACATGGCGGACGACGCGCTCTACACCAAGGCGGTGGCGCGCCGGATGATACAGATGACGCAGGACATCAACGCCAACTGGAAGAACCATGTCGGCAATGTCGGCGTCACCTGCAACACCTGTCATCGCGGCCGCGCGGTGCCGCAGCAGGTCTGGTTCAGCGCGCCCGGAGCGCCGCGCGGCGTCGCCGAGACCAACACCGGCTATGGCGGTGTCTCGACCGCGGCGGCAACGACGTCGCTGCAATCCGATCCGTACACCAACCTGCTGCTGCGCGCCGATCCCGTGCGCATCACCGGCACCACCGCGCTGCCGGCCGGCAACCGCCAGTCGATCCAGCAGACCGACCAGACCTACGCGCTGATGGCGCATTTCGCGCACTCGCTCGGCGTCGGCTGCACCTATTGCCACAACTCGCGCGACTTCAGCTCCTGGGACCAGGGCACGCCGGCGCGGCAGACCGCGTGGTACGGGATCGTCATGGTGCGCGACCTGAACAACCGCTACATGGTGCCGCTGACCGGCACGTTTCCGCGAGCCAGCCTCGGACCGACCGGTGACGTCGCGAAGATCAATTGCGGCACCTGCCACCAGGGCGCATACCAGCCGCTATACGGCGCCAGCGACCTTGCCGCCTATCCCGAGCTGATCGGGGATACCGCGAGCCGGCAGGCCAGTCTGGCGACGCCGCTCGGAGCCACGCCATGAAGCGCCCGCCGCTCTCCTCCCTGCTCGCCGTCACCATCCTCGCCGGCGCGCTGGGTATTGCCACGTCGAACGCCCGCGCCGACGACCGGATCGCGCGCGGCAAATACCTCACCGACATGGGCGACTGCGCCGGCTGCCACGTGGCGCCCGGCGGCGGCTACATGGCCGGCGGCCAGTACATGAACATGCCGTTCGGCGACATCTCGACGCCGAACATCACCGCCGACGACGACACCGGCATCGGCAAGTGGACCGATGCGCAATACCTCAACCTGATGCGGCACGGCGTCATGCCGAACGGCCAGCGCATCTACCCGGCGATGCCGTATCCCTGGTACAACACCGTCTCGGACGACGACCTGCTGGCGATCAAGGCCTACCTGTTCTCGCTGCCGAAGGTGCATGCGGAGCGGCAGCCGAACAAGATCTGGTTCCCGTTCACGCTGCGCCCGGCGATCGCGTTGTGGGACGCCGTCTTCGTGCCAGGCGAACAGTTTCGTCCCGATCCGAAGCAGTCCGAGCAGATCAATCGCGGCGCCTACATCGTCGGCGGCCTGGAGCATTGCGGCACCTGCCACAACAATCGCAACCTGCTCGGCAACACCGACGCGGCGCTGAAGCTGCAGGGCGGCGTCATCACCATGTGGTACGCGCCCAACCTGCGGCCGGACAAGATGTCGGGCATCGGCGACTTCTCCGACGATGACGTCGTCCAGTATCTCAAGACCGGGCATTCCGAGCAGATGGGCACGGTCGCCGGGCCGATGTCGGAGACGGTCGAATACAGCCTCAGCAAGCTGACCGATCCCGACCTGCACGCCATCGTCGCCTACCTGAAGTCGCTGCCGCCGACGCCGAGCTACGCGGCGCGCACGGCGGCCTACCGGCCGGTGCGCTACGCCGCCGGGCAGGCGGTCTATCTCGATCACTGCGCCTCCTGCCACCAGATCAGCGGCGCCGGCATCAAGGACAAGATCCCGGCGCTGGACGGCAACGGCATGGTGCGCGGCGGCGGCCCGCAGGACGTGGTCCGGGTCGTGCTCGGCGGCCTCGAGGCGCACGGCCAGTACGCGGTGATGCCGGGCGTCGGCTCGAACATGTCCGATGCCGAGATCACCGACGTGACGAACTATGTCCGGCAGAGCTGGAGCAACCAGGCCCCGGCCAACGCCACGCCCTACCTGGTCGCGACCCTGCGCCGCGATACCGCGACGTTGCTGAACGGCAAGCGGCCGAACGGCTGCCCCGACATCGAGCAGCCGGAGCTCAAGCAGGTGGTGGCGAACCAGTCGAGCGGGGTCGGCACGCTGCTCGCCGACACCCATGCGACCAACCTGCTGCAGAGCATCGACGCCATCATCGTCAAGGTGAAGGCAGCGGCGCCCAAGCTGGAACAGGCCGACATCGTCAACGGCCTGACCCAGGCCTATTGCCCGATCGTGCAGAACGACCAGACCCTGCCGCCGAGCCAGCGGGCCTGGCAGCTCACCCGCTTCGCCGACCAGCTCTACGTGCAGCTGACCACCGGCGGCAAATACTGACCGGCGTCCGCGCCAAGCGAGGCATGCGATGTATCTGTGGCTGTTCGTCGTCGTCGGGCTGATCTGGCTGTTCCTGGTCGGCGGCTCCTTCAGCGCCTGGCGGCAACGGCAGGTGGGAGGCTTCGTCTCGACGCTGTCGATGCTGTTCTGGACCGGTGCTGCCGCCGGCGTGATCCTGTTCGCGGCCCCATACTGGAGCGTGGTCTATCGCGTCCTGCTGCAACCGGGCTGACCGGGATGGATAGAAGTCACGCTCCAGCCGTGTAAGAAGGAGGGATCACACGGCGAGGCACAGGTTCGGGCATGGTCGACAGGGATCGATATCGCGAGGCGATGGCGCGTCTGGGCGCCGCGGTGAACATCATCACCACGGACGGCCCGGCCGGCAGGCACGGCTTCACCGCCTCCGCGGTCTGCTCGGTGACCGACGACCCCGCGACCCTGCTGGTCTGCATGAACCGGAACGCCAGCTCGAGCGGCCAGTTTCGCGACAACGCCGTGCTCGCGGTCAACGTGCTGACCGGCCTGCACCAGGATATCTCCGCCCTGTTCGCCGGACGATCCAAGGACATGATGGAACGGTTCGCGGCCGGCGGCTGGCACGTGCTGAAGACCGGCGCGCCGCTGCTCGACGACGCCTCGGTCGGCTTCGACTGCCGGATCACCGAGATCAAGGATGTCGGCACGCACAGCGTGCTGTTCTGCGAGGTCGAGGAGGTGATCACCCGCGGTGAGCCGGAGGCGCTGATCTACTTCCAGCGGAAGTATCACCAGCTGCGCTAGCGATTGGCTCATGGAAGGCCAGGGCTCCGCCCTGGACCCGCTCAAGGCGAAGCCTTGAGAATCCATCCATAAGAGGTTTCCAAAGGCAAGCCTTGGCGGGTCTGGGCAGAGCCCAGCCTTCTGACGGTCAGTCTCCCGGCGCAAGGCGCTCCATCGCACCGCGCGGGATGATCGCGCCGGGATGGGCGACGACGATGCCGGCGAGACGGTGTGCCGCCCGTGCGGCGGCCTCCGGCGTGCGGCCGGCGAGCCGGGCGGCGAGGTAGCCGGCGCTGAAGCTGTCCCCGGCGGCGGTGGTGTCGACGATGCGCGCGACCGGCTCGGCGGCGATGAGCGTCTCGCTCCCGCCATGCGCCACCAGGCAGGACGGCTCGGCCAGGCGCAGGCAGGTCTCGGCGACTCCGCAGGCGCGCATGCGGGCGAGGATGGCGGCGGCGTCGGCATCGCCGAACAGCGCGCGCAGATCGTGCTCGCCGGGCAGTGCGATGTCGGTGCGGCCGAGCATCGCGGTGTAGGCCAGGCGGGCGACGTACAGGTCCGGCCAGAGCAGCGGGCGCCAGTTGCTGTCGAAGGCGGTGCGCACGCCCGCGGCGCGCAGCCGGTCGACGGCCTCGAACAGCACGTCCCGTCCGGCCTCGCCCCAGATCGCCAGGCTGATGCCGGAGAGATAGAGCAGGTCGAAGCCGTGCAGCGCCGCGAGCAGGGCGTCGGTGCCGGGCAGGGTGAACAGCTCGCGCGCCGGCGAGCGGTCGCGCCAGTACAGGAAGCGGCGCTCGCCGGCGGCGTCGACGTCGACGATGTAGAGGCCGGGCAGCCGGCCGGCGACGCGCCGGATCAGCCCGGTTGCGACCGACTCCCCCTCGAGGGCGTCGATCATCGCGTCGCTCTCGGGATCGTCGCCGAGCGCGGTCACGTAGTCGACGGCGATGCCGAGCCGGGCCAGGTAGACGGCGGTGTTCATGGTGTCGCCGCCGAAGCCCTGGGTCAGCGCGCCCTCCGGCCGCCGCACCAGCTCGATCATGCCCTCGCCCAGGCAGGCGACCCGGGCGGGACGGCTCATTCGCCGGCGACCGCCGCCGCCATCGGGCGGCCCCGCCCGGACAGGGCCCGATACACCAGCGCACCCGTGCCGGCGCCGATCAGCCAGCCCCAGTCGCCCACGTTGAATACCAGCCCGTAGGCGCCGAGCAGCGACAGGCCGATCGACAGGGCGCCGGAGGCGGCGAGGGCGATGAGCGCCTTGCGGTTCCAGCCGCCGTCGTAGCTGTAGGTGCCCGAAGGCGACATCGTGTAGAGGTCTTCCAGCTTCACCGTCTGCTTCTTCACCAGGTAGTAGTCGGCCAGCATGATGCCGAACATCGGCCCCAGTACCGAGCCGAAGATGCTGACGAACAGCGTGATCGCCGCCGGGCTCGCGACGAACAGCCAGGGACAGACGAGCACGGACAGGATCGAGGTGATCAGGCCGCCCATCCGGAAGTTGATCGTCTCCGGCCTGAGGTTGGAGATGTCGTAGGCGGGCGAGACGAAGTTGGCGACGATGTTGATGCCCATCGTCGCGACGATGAAGGTGATCGAGCCGATGATCACCACGACCGGGTTGCCGATCCTCTCGACGATCAGGACGGGATCCATGATCGCCCGGCCGAACACCTTCAGCGTGCCGGCGGTGACGATCACGGTGATGATCGAGAACACCAGGAAGTTGACGGGCAGGCCGAGCAGGTTGCCGGTCTTCATCGCCTTCTCGTTCCTGCCGAAGCGGGCGAAGTCGCCGAAATTCAGCAGCAGCGCCGAGAAATAGGCGACGATCAGCATCGCGCCGTTGGCCATGACGCCGACCGTGGCCGCGCTCGACGCCGCCGGAGGGCTCAGCTGCAGGGCCAGGCTCGAGAAGCCGGCCTGGCCGAGCATCCAGATCGCCAGCGCGAACATCACGACGTAGACGACCGGCCCGCAGAAATCGATGAACCTGCGGATCCGCTCCATGCCGCTCAGGAAGATCAGCAGCTGGAAGAACCACATGAAGAGGAAGCTGAACCAGGCCAGCGTCGACAGGCCGGCGATGCTGTTGCGGGTCAGTCCGGCCATAGCGGGGAAGAGGGTGACGACGAGCACCTGGACGGCCTTGGACGCGAAGTAGGTCTGCACGCCGTACCAGACGATGCCGACGATGCCGCGCACGATGGCGGCGAGGTTGGCGCCCAGGACGCCGAAGGAGACGCGTGCCATCACCGGGAACGGGATGCCGTGGCGCAGCGAAGGGCGCCCGATCAGGTTCATCAGGAAGTACACGGCGGTGATGCCGACCAGCATCGAGATCAGCACCTGCCAGCCGGTCAGGCCGAGGAAGAACAGGCTCGCCGCGAAGGTGTAGCCGCCGACCGAATGCACGTCGGACATCCACATCGCGAACAGGCTGAAGGCGCCCCAGCTGCGGCCCTCCGGAGCCGTCGGCGCGAGGTCGTCGTTGTAGAGCCGGGGATGGGCACCGTCGATGACCAGCGCTGGAGTGCCGCCGTGGGACGCCATGTGTCGACCTCACCTTCGTTCGTCCAGGAGGAAACATGGCAGCAAGCCACGTGCCAAGCTCGGACCAGGGAGGCCTGAAAGGCCAGGGCGCTGCCCTGGACCCGCTCAAGGCGAAGCCTTGAGAATCCATCTACAAGAGGTTTCCAAAGGCAAGCCTTTGGCGGGGCTTGGGGCGGAGCCCCAACCTTAAACCCTCGGTGCGTCAGTCCCTGTGCCGCCCGGCATAAGGTGCGTTTTATCCGATCCGGCGGGCGCCGCCGGGTTCAGGCTGCCCGAAGAGTGGAGGTCCGCATGGCTTGCAACATATTCCCAGGGTTTCGCTACGCCGACGCGGTCGCCGCGATCGACTTCCTGTGCGAGGCGTTCGGCTTCGAGCGTCATGCCGTGCATGCCGACGAAGCCGATCCCAGGCTGATCCATCACGCCGAGCTGACGCTCGGCGAGGGCATGATCATGCTCGGCAGCGCCCGGGCCGATGAGACGCAGCGTCTGCATGGCTGGAAGACGCCCGCGGAGGCCGGCGGCAACACCATGTCGATCTACGTCTACGTGCCCGATCCCGACGCCCATTGTGCCGGCGCCCGTGGCGCCGGCGCCGAGATCGTCACCGAGCCGCACGACAATGAGGGCTATCCCGGCCGGGGCTATGCCGCGAGGGATCCGGAGGGCCATGTCTGGAGCTTCGGCAGCTACGATCCCTCCTGAACCGGCCGCGCTACTTCGCCTGGTCATGGTTTGAAGCCGGTCGCCTTGAAGAACGTGTAGCAGAATATCCCGTCCGGCTCCGCCGTGCGCAGCAGCGCCCTGATCCCCGTATCAAAGGCGTCGGCGTCGGTCAGACCGGCCCTGATCGCCTCGTCGCGCACGCCGGCCACCATGGCCGTGAAGGTCCTGCGGATGAAGCCATCCACCAGCTCCGGTCGCGTGGCGTCCACGTAGACCGGGCGGGGAGAGACGCGGAGGTCGCGCAGCCCCGCCGCCGCGAGCAGGGGATACAGGCGACGCCCGAGCTCGGCATCCCCGCCCGCCGACCGTTGCAGCGCCACCTGGCAGCGTATGGCCGCGCGGGCGGCGGCATCGTCGGGATGGAACAGGGCGGACCCGTGGTCGCCCTCGATGACGGTGAGGCTTCCGCCGCGCCGCAGGACGCGCCGCAGCTCGATCAGGGCAGCGGCCGGCTCCGCGAGATGCTCCAGCACGAAGCAGACGAAGACGTGGTCGAAGCTGGCATCAGGGAAGGGCAGCGAGAGGAGGTCGCCCAGCCGGAACTCCGGCAGGGGCAGCCCCTCTGCCCGCGAGCGAGCCTCGGCCTCGGCGAGCGAGGCCGTCGAGATGTCCAGGCAGGTGATCCGTGCGCCCGGGCTGTTGCGCACCAGCGGCACCGTCTGGGCGCCGACGCCGCATCCGGCCTCCAGCACTGCGCTGCCGAAGGGGAACGCGGTGTCGTGGTGCAGCAGCGCCTCCAGCGTCGCGGCCTGATCGTTCAGGCGCCGGCGTTCCGCTTCCTCAAAGCCATGCACGTAAGCCTGCCGCATGGACGCTCCCTCGTCGTGGTGAGCCCCATCCTGGGGCTGCCTTCGCAGGGCCGTCTTGAACGCGATTGCGGCGCCGGCTCAGGCCACGGCGGCACGATAGCGCGCGGGCGTGACACCGAACTGGCGACGAAACGCACGGGTGAGGTGGCTCTGGTCCGCGAAGCCGGCCTCGGCGGCCGCTTCGGCAGGGCGCCGGCCCGCCGCGAGGAGCCGGCGCGCCAGGCGCACGCGCTGCTGGATCAGGTAGGCGTGCGGCGTCGTTCCCACCGCGTGCGCGAAGCCACGCAGGAGCTGGAAGCGGCTCACGCCGGACGATGCTGCTAGCTCGGCCAGGGTGACCGGCAGCTCCGGGGCCTCGTTCAGATGTCGGAGCGCCCGGGTGACGGAGGCCGGCGGATTGGATGCAGCTATGGGACGGCTGCCGTGACGGGCCAGGAGATGGGCGAGCATCCGCAGCAACTCCTCCTCCGCCTCGAACGGATCTGGCGTTCGCGAGGTCAGGCTGATGAAGAGCCGAGTGAAGCGATGTGCGAGCAGCGGGTCGCGCAGCACGGGGCGGGCGATCTCGACGCCGCTGCGCAGATCCTCCCGCAAGCTTCCGGCCACCAGGGCTGGATCGAGGTAGAGCATGCGCCAGGATCGCATGCTTGCCTGCACCGGATGGCCGTCATGCATCTCGCCGGGATTGACGGTGATGACGTCGCCAGCGCTGGCCTCTACCGGGCCGACGCCGCTCCAGGAGCGATGGGCGCCGGCATGCAGGACGCCGATGCCGAGCTGGTCGTGCGCGTGCCGCGGAAAGCCGCGATCCGAGGCGAGTGCGAAAGCCTCGATGCCGGAGAGGGCGGATCGGTGCAGCTCTGCCCGGTGTCTCCCGCCTACGGTCATCCACGTTCCCGCTCCGCACGGTGGCCGAATTGCGCGACCCTGCAGCGATGAAGCGCAATGGTAAAACTTTGCACGGAAATTGCAAAGGATCGTGCCTGACCATACGCCGAGTGCGATGAGGCTCGATACAGCTTGCAGGCAAGAGATGCTGCTCATCCGGAACCGGCATGACGCTCGCCGTCATCACGCGGGCCTTGCCGTGCCAACGCGATCCCGCGAGACGCCGGGATGCAATCTGATCAGGAGCACGATGTGACGGACAAGCGCTTTCATCTCGGCTGGTTCGCCCATTTCGGACAGAACGGCTGGAACGAGCCGCTCGGCGCCGCGCCTGAGCCCTGGAACGGCGAGCTGCATCTCGATCTGGCCCGCTCGATGGAACGGGCCTGCTTCGACTACCTGCTGCTCGAGGACACGCTCAGCATCCCTTCGGTGCATGGCGGCAGCAATGCCGCCTACCTCAAGCATGCGATCATGGCACCCAAGCACGACCCGGCGCCGCTGGCCGCCATCCTCGGCCATGTCACGCGCCATCTCGGGATCGTCGTCACCTTGTCCACGACATTCTATCCGCCGTTCATGCTCGCCAGACTCGCGGCAACGCTCGACCATCTGTGCGGCGGCCGCTTCGGCTGGAACATCGTCACCAGCACCGAGGACGCCGCCGCGCGAAATTTCGGCATGAGCGAGATGCCGCCGCGGGCGCTCCGCTACGACATGGCGGACGAGTATGTCGAGCTGGTCACGCGACTGCTGCACTCCTGGGAACCGGACGCGGTCGTGCGCGACCATGCCACCGGCACCTATGCCGATGCCGGCCGCGTGCACGCGGTCAACTTCGAGGGACGCTTCTTCCGCTCCGAAGGCCCGTTGAACACCGTCCGCTCGCCGCAGGGGCGGCCTGCCTTCATACAGGCCGGCGGCTCGCCGCGCGGGCGCGAGTTCGCCGGCAAGCATGCAGACTCCATCATCGCCACCACCAACGGCATCGAGGGCATGAAAATCTACCGTGACGATGTGCGAGCCCATGCCGAGCGGCAGGGCCGCGACCCGGACAGCATCAAGGTGCTGTTCCTGATTGCGCCCGTGGTCGCCGAAACGATGGAGGAAGCCCGCACCTCGTATGAGCGGGCGCTGGCAACGCCCGAGTTCACGGAGCGGGCCCTGGCCGCCTTCGGCTCGTTCGTGCATATCGACTTCTCGCAGTTCGATCTCGATCAGAAGCTGCCGCCCTTGACCACCAATGGCGAACAAGGCGCGCTCAACAAGTTCACCCAGACCGGTCTGGGTCAGCCGAAGCACGACAAGACGCTGCGCCAGCTGGTTCGGGAAAGTGGCACCTCGAGCTCGCTCGAGCTGGTCGGGACGGCGGATCACGTCGCCGAACGGATGGGCGAGGCGATGGCGGCGGTCGGCGGCGACGGCTTCCTGATTACGAAACCTTATGGTGGCCTCACGCGAAGCTACATCGCATCGATCACCGATGGGCTGGTGCCTGCGCTGCAGCGCCGCGGCCTGACCCGGACCGCCTACACCGCCAGCACGCTGCGCGAGACGCTGCTGGAGTTCTGAAATGGACACCAGCGGGCGGGCGTCGAGCCCGCCGCATGCCTGACCGGCAGATCCAGTCAACCAGCTCATCGATGAGCTATCAAATTCCGATTGGAACCGACACGTTCGCGCAGGTGTCAATTGCAGAGATGATGGGAAAGCACATGTTTCGAGCATCGTCGATCGCAATCTCCATCCTGCTCATGTTAGCGATCGTCGTGCTCGATCATCCCGGCCGGGCAGGCACGAACAGCACCGTCCCGACGTTCCGTTCGATGGTGATGAAGTCCAGGGCTTCCGGTCGTTCCTACCTGGTCCTTGTGTCTGTTCCCGACGAGGCCGTTCCGCCGGCGGGATACCCCGTCTTCTACATGACGGATGGCAATGACGGATGCCCGCTGGCTGCCGCGATTTCCGCCACCTTGTCCGTGTACATCCTGCAGAAGCCCGTCATCGTCTGCGTCGGCTATCCGGACGCGAGTCCCATGGAAGTCGGCAAGCTCCGCGTCCATGATCTTATCGATGCGCCGCAGGAGCCCCTACCCGCGGGAAGTTGGCCCGGCCTTGCGACGGCAGGGGGAGCCGCCGCTTTCGCTGATTTCCTGGAGTTCGAAGTCAAGCCGGTGATCGAGCGCCACTATCATGTCGATCGATCGAGGCAGGCATTGTTCGGACACTCGCTCGGTGGCTGGTTCGCCTTGCACGAGTTTCTGGTCCATCCCGCTCGTTACGATAGCTACGTCGCCGGCAGTCCGTCGCTGTGGTGGAACACGAGCGAGATCTATACGGACCTGGACAAGGCGTCCCGCATCGATGGCGGCAGGCTTGCCTCGCGACTTCTGCTGGAAGTCGGCTCTCGTGAAGACGCCGTCGACGAGGCGCCTCCGGACCCAGGCAAGCCGAGGATAGACTACCGGATGATCGACCATTTCAGGCAGATCTCAAGACTCTTGCAGCAGAAGATGCCAGGCCGCAGCCAAACCAGGCTGATCGATGGAGAGTCACACTCGAGTGCCTGGGCACCTGAAGTCGATCATGGACTGGTGTTTGCGTTCGGACCGTCCCGGTTCGCGGATCGCGAGAGATGACGCCATCCTTGTCTGCAGTGTTGGCTCACATCGATGCCCAGCTGGATGCCAGCGTCGCCCGGCTGTGCGAGCTGCTGCGAATACCGAGCATCTCGACCGATCCCGATCATGCGCAGGATTGCGGTCGGGCGGCGGATTGGCTCGCGCGGGAGTTGATCGATCTCGGGTTCAAGGTCGCTGTTCATCCAACGGCTGGGCACCCGATGGTCGTCGGCCATCACAGTGCGGCCTCGAGAGGGCCGCATGTGCTCTTCTACGGACATTACGACGTGCAACCTGTCGATCCGCTCGCATTGTGGAGGACACCGCCTTTCGAGCCGGCCCTGATCACGACGACGGAAGGAGAATGCCAGATCGTGGCTCGAGGGGCTTCGGACGACAAGGGTCAGCTCATGACCTTCAT
>CAXUCM010000040.1:0-4845 GCA_964249315.1 uncultured Acetobacteraceae bacterium
GTCTTGAAGCGAAGCCAGGCCCCGCCGCCGGCAAGGCCGCCGAGCGCCAGGAAGGGCAGCGTCGGCAATCCGGGCATCAGCGCCAGCACCAGGGCCGCGCCGGCGGCAAGCGCCATCGGCTTCGGGTTGCCGCCGAGCTGGCGCACCAGTGCCACGTC
Organism: uncultured Acetobacteraceae bacterium; assembly: GCA_964249315.1. Lineage (GTDB taxonomy): Bacteria > Pseudomonadota > Alphaproteobacteria > Acetobacterales > Acetobacteraceae > Lichenicoccus. The sequence continues at coordinate 159 of CAXUCM010000040.1, forward strand.
GGCCGCGCCGTCGGTGCCGCCCTTGGTCACCACGATGCCGGCCGCCGTCGAGACCAGGAGCGCCGGGATCTGCGAGGTCAGACCGTCACCGACGGTCAGCGTGGTGAACGTCGCCGCCGCGTCCGAGAACGCCATGCCGTGCCGGATCAGGCCGATGGCGAGGCCGCCGATGATGTTGATGACGGTGATCAGCAGGCCCGCAATCGCGTCTCCGCGCACGAACTTAGCCGCGCCATCCATCGCCCCGTAGAAGCCGCTCTCCTCCTCGAGTTCCCGCCGTCGCAGGCGGGCCAACTTCTCGGTGATGGCTCCAGAGGAGAGTTCGGCATCGATCGCCATCTGCTTGCCGGGCATGGCGTCCAGGCTGAAGCGGGCGGCGACCTCGGCGATGCGGCCGGAACCCTTGGTGATGACCATGAAGTTCACCACCAGCAGGATCGCGAACAGGATCAGGCCGATCACCACGTCGCCGCCCATCAGGAAGCCGCCGAAGGCGGCAACGACATGGCCGGCGGCGAGCGGGCCTTCATGGCCGTGGCTGAGGATCAGCCGTGTGGTCGCGACCTCGAGGGACAAGCGCAGCAGGGTGGTGAGCAGCAGGATCGTGGGAAACGAGGTGAAATCAAGCGGGCGCTGCAGGAACAGCGCCACCATCAGGATGAGCACGGAGATGGTGATCGACAGCGCCAGGCCGAGATCGAGCACGATCGTCGGTAACGGCAACACCAGCACGGACAGCAGGGCGACCACGCCGAGCGCCAGGCCGATATCGGATCCCGGCGCATACTGCCGCAGCTTGCTCGTGATCTGGCCCAGGCCGCCGCTGCCCGCACCCATCCTCAGCGCGCCGCTCATCGATCAGGCGGCCCAGTTGCCTGCCGGCGGCGGCGGCACGGCAAGGCCCTGGCCGGCATAGTCACGCAGCTTGTTGCGCAGCGCCCGAATGGAGATGCCGAGGATGGTTGCGGCATGGGTGCGATTGCCGAGCGTATGATGCAGCGTCTCGAGGATCAGCGCCTGTTCGACCTCATCCATGCGTCGACCGACCAGGCCGGTGACGCCGTTCGCCTCCCGCGTGCCCGATGCGGCCGGAGCGCTGCGTCCACCGCCGCTGCGCCCGACACTGCCTGGCCCCGCCGGCAGGTCAAGCACCGAGACGTCGATCGTCTCACCCTCGGTGAGCAGGACGGCACGATGCATGAGGTTCTCGAGTTCGCGGACATTGCCGGGCCACTCGTAGCGAACCAGGCGGGCGAGCGCGTCTTCGGTGAGGTTCCGCGCCGGCAAGCCGTTCAGCGTGCTGTAATGGCGTGCGTAGTGTGCGGCCAACGCGGGTATGTCGCCGATCCGTCCGCGCAGTGGCGGCAATTCCAGGTTGATTACGTTGAGCCGGAAGAACAGGTCCGCCCGGAACCGGCCGCTGCCGGCTTCCGCTGCCAGATCCCGGTTGCTGGTGGCCAGGATGCGGACATCCACCTTGACCGGGGCGGCGCCGCCGAGACGATCCACTTCCTTTTCCTGGATCGTGCGCAGCAGCTTGGCCTGCAGCCGCAGATCCATCTCGCTGATCTCGTCGAGAAGCAGCGTGCCTCCGTCTGCGGCCTCGAACTTGCCGATCCGGCGAGCGACGGCGCCGCTGAATGCGCCCTTCTCATGTCCGAACAGCTCGGATTCGAGCAGATGGTCGGGGATTGCCGCGCAATTGAGGGCAACGAACGGTCCGCGCGCCCGCGGCGAGTTGCGATGGATATGTTGCGCCATCACCTCCTTGCCGGTCCCGGACTCCCCGGTGATCAGCACTGAGGCAGTGGCGGATGCCACCTGCTCGGCACGCCGCAGCGCCGCCAGCATGGCGGGGTCGCGCGCGATCACGCGCTGACTCTTGCCCGCAGCGGCCTCAAGGATGGCGGCGATCAGCTCGGGATCCGGCGGCAGCGGCAGGAAGTCCTGGGCGCCCTCGCGTATGGCGCGCAGGGCCGCTTCCGGATCCGTCTCCAGTCCGCAGGCGATCACCGGAACGCTGATCCGCTCCTGCGACAGCGAGCGCACGAGGCGTCCGATCTCCTGGCTCATGTCGCACATCACCAGGTTGACGCTGGCATCGCCGCGGAGCCGGATGATCCCGGTGGTGACGTCGTCGGATTGATCGAGCCGAGCCCCACGCGCGGTCGCGATCGCGGCAGCCCGGCCAAGCTCTCCGGCAAGCGAGCCGATGATCAGGACGCGCATGTCAGATGCCCCGATCCGCCTTGACGATCTCGGTCATGGTCACGCCGAGCCGGTTCTCGCCGACCATGACGACCTCGCCACGCGCGACGAGCCTGTTGTTCACGTAGATGTCGATCGCCTCGCCGATCTTGCGATCCAGCTCGACGACGGCGCCGCGGCCGAGCTTGAGGAGTTGGCTGACCTGCATGGTGGACTTGCCAAGGACGGCACTGACCGTGACCGGGATGTCGTACACTGCTCCCAGATCATGCGCGTTGCGGGAGGCCGGGATGTCCTGGGCACCAGGAGCTTCGGCCAGCTCGGTCAGATCGATCTCATTGGACATCAAGGGGCTCGCTTTGATCATCGAGGAGGGCAGTGACCGCGTCGCGGATGCTTGCGCAGGTCTCGGCGGTATCTCGCAAGGCCGAGCCATTCTGCCAGGCGACCACGATGTCGCCCGGCTTCATCTTGCTCGACTCGATCCAGTTCACTCGTGTTCCGGACCCCTCGAGCAGGGTCGTTGCCTCCTCCTCCACCGCGCTCCTGACGGACGGGTGGAGCCGGATGTTCAATTCCGGCAGTCGGCGCGAAGACGGCAGCACGCGTTGCAATAGCGCGCGCAATTCCGGTTCCGCCCGCTTGTCGCAAAAGGCCGGAAGTGCCGTACTCAGCAACGACAAGGCTGCGCGTGTGATCGCGTCCAGACCTTGCTCGACGATGCGCGCGGGTTGATCTTGGGCGAGACGGAGCTGTTCGGCAAGCAACGTGAGCGCCTGCTGATGCCGCACCGAGTCCAGCTCCTCGGCTGCCAGACGGCCCGCGCGACGTCCATCCTCATGCGCCTGCTCCGTCGCCGCGCGAAGCTCTTCCAGACTGAAGCTGGGCGCGACCACGACCGGTGCGGATGCCGGCAACGCCGCTGCGGCCGCCGCCACGACCGCCTTGGCAGGCAGCTCGTCGAAATCCTCGGCATACAGGACGCCGGAGAGTGCAGAAGCATAGCGCATCAAAGCACCATCTGCTCGTCCTTGTGGTCATTGATCTCGATCTCACCTTGTTGCGCGAGATCCTTGGCGAGGGCGACGATCTGGCCTTGCGCCTCGTCCACGTCTCGCAGCCGGATCGGGCCGAGGCTCGAGATCTCATCACGCAGCAGCTTGCCGGCGCGCTCCGAAAGGGTCGAAAAGAACAGGTTGCGGATCTGCTCGGACGCACCTTTCAGTGCGACCGGAAGCTTGCTCTTCTCGACGACCCGCATCAGTTTCTGGATCGCATCTGGCGGCAGCCGGGCGAGATCGTCGAACGTGAACATCAGCGACTTGACGCGCTCCGCCGCCTCGCGGTTGCGATCTTCAAGGGCGGACATGAAGCGCCCCTCCACCTGCCGATCCAGATTGTTGAAGATTTCCGCTACCAGCTCGTGACTGTCGCGACGGGTGCTTCGCGCCAGGTTGGACATGAACTCGGAACGCAACGTCTTCTCGACACTGTCCAGGACGTCGCGTTGCACGCTCTCCATACGCAGCATCCGCATGATGACCTCCATCGCGAAGCCGTCGGGAAGCAACCCGAGGACGCGAGCGGCATGATCGGAGCGGACCTTGCTCAACACCACCGCGACGGTCTGCGGATATTCATTCTTGAGGTAGTTGGCGAGGACGCCCTCATTTACGTTGCCGAGCTTGTCCCACATCGTCCGTCCGGCGGGACCGCGGATCTCTTCCATGATCTGGTTGGCACGATCGCGCGAGAGGGTCTTCTGCAGCAACCGCTCGGTGCTGTCGTAGCTGCCGACGAGCATGCCGGAGGACCCGATATTCTTCGAGAAATCGAGGCACAGCGTCTCCACCACCTCGGCGGGAACGCTGCCGAGCTGTGTCATGGCAAAGGAGATTTCCTTGATTTCTTCTTCGTGCATGAGTTCGAACAGCTTGGAGCATTGCTCCTCGCCGAGTGCGAGCATCAAGATCGCGGCCTTCTCGGCCCCGGTCATGGATACGGAAGTGGCCTTGGCCGCCATGTCAGCCTGCCTCCTGCTCATGTCCGAGCCAACTCCGCAGGATCGAGAGGCTCTCTTCCGGATGCTTGCCGACGAGGTCGACGATCTGCCGGATCGATGAGGCCCGCAACCTGCCGTCTATGTTAGCAATGCTGACCATGCTCTCGTCCGCGGCGGCGGGATCGACGCCCGGAGCGGAAAGTAGCGCAACCCCCGTACCCGCCAGCGCGCCGTTCGGGCCAGCGCGCTTGGCTGCATCGAAGGCGAGTCCGCCACCGAGGGTGGAGGCGATCGCGACGGCTTCCGGCGAACCGGCGAGCGACACGGCGGGTCCGGTAAGGCGAAGTACCATCGGGCGGACGACGAACAGCAGTGCGAGCAGCACGAGGATCCCGAGCAGGCCGTTCTGGCCGAGATGCATGATGTCGTCGCGGTTGAGATGAAGTCCGAGCAGGCCATTGGAAGCCACCTGGGTGT
>CAXUCM010000040.1:4855-15802 GCA_964249315.1 uncultured Acetobacteraceae bacterium
AGGGGCCACGCGCGCGTCGTCGGCACCCGGCAGGTTGAATGGCATGCTGACGACGCTCACCGTGTCGCCGCGCTTGGCGTCGAAACCGATGGCGCTCTTGACCAGGATGGAAATCTGATCGAGTTCGGCCTGACTGCGGGGTTTCCACACCGGCCTGTTCGCGGCATCGATCGTCATGCTGCCATCGACGACGACGGCGATGCTGATCCGCGCGATCCTGGGCTGATCCTGCACGACCGTGCGCACGGTCTTGCCGATCTCGTAGTTATTGACCTCGTCCTGCTTTTCCTCCTGGCTTCCCGTCTGGCTGGCGCTCGCGTTGGCGTTCGGCAGGTTGTTCTGGACGGAGGTGTTCGGCTGAGCCTCCGTGTTGCGGCTCTTGTCCGAGGTGGTCTGTTGCGAGCGTAGCACCTGCTGGTCCGGATTATAGCTCTCCTGCGTCTCGTGGATCTGGTCGACGTCCATCGTCACCGCCGCCTCGGCGCGGACATGCTCGACCCCGATGGTCGGCTCGAGCATCTCCTCGACGGCGCGGGCGAGACGCAGCTCGGTCGCCTGTCGCAGCTCGTCCACGCTGCGTGCGGCGCCGAGGGCTCCGGTCGGCTGTCCGGCTCGGGCGAGCACGTTGCCGCGGCTGTCGATTACGGCGATGTTCTGCGGCTTCAGGCCCGGCACGGCCGCGGCAACCAGGTTGAGCACGGCCTGCACGCCCTCCGGATCCATCCGGCCGGCACCCGCCATCGAAAGCAGCACGCTCGCCTGTGCGGCCTGCTGCTCGGCGGCGAACGGTTCGCGATGCGGCAGGACGAGGTGTACCCGGGCGCCGCGAACGCCGCTGATCAGGCGGATGGAGCGGGTCAGCTCACCTTCGAGGGCTCGGGTCTGATTGATGGTCTGTTCGAACTGCGTCGCGGTGAGGCTGTCGCTGCGATCGAAGATCTCGTAACCGGTCGATCCGCCGGAGGGCAGCCCGGCTTTCGCCAGCAGCAGCCGCGCTGCAGCGACCTGGTCGGCGGGTACCAGGATCTGGTCGTCCTGGCCGCCCAGCTCATGCCGGATATGCGCCTTGTCGAGCGCGTCGGCGATCTGGCCGGCCTCGCGGAGGTCGAGGTCGCGGTAGAGCAGCGCCATGTGCGGCGTTCCCCCGCCCTGCAGCGTCAACATGGTCAGCATCGCCAGCATGCCGAGCCCGACCGCTCCCATCGTCACGAGCCTTGCCGTGCCGAGCGACCTCAGCCCGACCAGGAACGCCTTCATGGCGCTGGCCTGACATGGGCGGCCGGGGAGATATGCTGTGTCATGAACTCGTTCCGCGATGCAGTCGGTCGATGCTCGGCAGTCTGCCTCACCTCCGATGATGACCTTGCGTGCTTACCGAAACGTTAACTACCCGGCAGTTTCTGCCGCTCCCTCCCTCACGAGGCGGTCTTGTTGACGGCGCTGACATCGTTCATATCGACCTCCCCGCTGCCCATCTGAAGCATGATGTCGCCGCTGGTGGCCTTCGTGACGCCGGTGATCGTTCCGCTCATGGTGAACGGCACGGCGGTGACGTTGCCCGAGCCATCCTCGGTCTGCACGGAGATCCCGTAGGAACCATCCGGCAGGGTATGGCCGCTGTCGTCCTGGCCGTTCCAGGTCCAGCTGTTGCTTCCGGCGGTCGAGGTCGACTGGACGGTTCGCACCACGTTGCCGGACGCGTCGGTGATGGCGATGGCGATCGGCTGGGCATTGGCGGTCGTGAAGGCGATGCTGCCGGTGCCCGATTGCAGCGGGATCTGGCCGCCGGTGAATGTGGCCGTCTGCCCGACGAGGTCGGCATCGGCGGTCGCCTGGCCGTTCTGGGTCAAGGAGATGAGCTGACCCAGATTGGTGTTGGTACTCACCTGCTGCTGGACTCCGGCGAAGGTCGCGATCTCGCTGGTGAACTGGTCCGAGTCCATGGGAGAACTTGGATCCTGGTTTTGCAACTGGGTCGTCAGCATCGTCAGGAACGAGTTGAAGTTCCCGGCAATGGATGAGAGTGCGCTGGATGCGGCGCTACTCGCATCCGAACTCGTCGTCGTGGCCGCAGCTGCCGTCGCAGCGGCGCCGCTGGCTTTGGCTGCACTCTCTGCGGTGCTGAGCAGGCTGCTCGACGTCAGGACGCTGGCACTCATGGTTTGATCCTTTCTCTGCTCAGGCGGTGATGTTGAGGCCGCTGACCTGCCAGGTGCGACGGTTCGCTCCTGGTTCGGCGGCGTAGTCGTCCGTGCCGTCGTCGCGTGCGATCCCGGCGGATCGCCCGGTCTTCTGCTGATGGGACGCCTTTCCCTGGCCATCGGCAGAGCTGCCGTCGCTTTGCTGCGACGTCGCGCTGTCAGAGCGGCCCGGATCGGTCGGGCGATGATCCGAAGCCGCGGCAGCCGTCACCGCGAAGCTCAGCGACCGGTTCTCGGCGGGGATGTTGGCAGCATCGAGCGCCGCGTGCAGATGGTGTGCCGCCTGCGAGAGTTCCTGCAGGGTTTTCGTTTCGGTCGCCGTGACCGTCACCGTCGTGGATCCATCGCTGCCTCGAGTCAGATGGATGTCCACTTTGCCGAGATCATGCGGGTGCAACGAGACCGTCATTTCATTGCTGCCATCCGCCCGGCTGGTCAGTGCCACGATCGCCGAGGCGACCTGCGCGGAGGGCGCGCGCGGTGTCGTGGCCGGAGACGGGTTGCCGACGGCCGGTGCCGCGAGGACGGGCGACGTCGTTGGAGCGGCCGCGCCGCTCATCGCCGCGGCGAGGTCGATCAACGGCGGGGCGGACTTGCCCGCGGCGGTCTCGTCGCTCCCGGCGGCGGGCTGGAGCAGTATCGAGGTCGACGCTGCGCCGCGATCATCCTCGACGAGTCTCGATCCACCGGTCGGCGCGGATGCGGCAGCGCGGCTCGGGTCGGTCGCAGCCTGACCATGCTGCGACGTAGACAGCTTGTCGAGCGAACGGGGGGACGGCATCGGCAATGGAGGCGTCGCGATGAGGGTCGTACTCGCATCGGTCGTTGCCACGGCCAAGGCGCGGGCTTCGTGCCGAGCAACGGCGTGCTCGCCGCTCTCCGGGCGCGGCGGGGCCCGGCGGACAGCGGCCGTGTTGGGCACGACGAGTGTCGCTGCCGATCTTGCAGGCGTTGCGGGTGATGTGACGAGGGAGGATACGGCGGCGCCGATCTGGTCTGCCGGAGCTGCCGGCATCGGCAGGAACATGAGATTTGTCGCCAATACGGCCTGCGGTTCGAAGGCGAGGGTGGCTCCGGCATTTGGCTGCATGAGACTGGCGCCCCGGTCGACGGTGGCCCTCGATGCCGCGGCAATCGGCCTCGTGACATCACCTCCGGCCGGCAGCGGTCGCGATCCGGAGGCTGACCCTTCCGGACGATCTGGCCGAGCCGAGGCGAGCCGGCCGCTTGCTTGTGCCGCAGGCACCTCAGGCATTCCGGTATCGGTCGCCGGCGATAACGCCGTCGCCATCGACCGGTCGGCAGCAGGCACCTCGGTCATTGGTCCGCATTTCTGATCTCCCAGCGTGGAGAGGTCGGAGGACATGGACGCATCCTGCCGCAACGGAGACGTTGGTATCGTGAAATCCTTTCCACTTCCTGAAGAAGCGGTCGTGGTTTGCTGCAGAGCTGCCTGGAAGCCGCTCGGCATCGGCGATCGTGCCACGTCAGACGACAACGCGTTCGGCACCAGCGACCTCGCGCGCCCTGGCAAAAGCGGCGGAGGGGCAGCGGCCGCTGCGAGCAACGTGTTCTGGATCGGATTTCTCATAACGAAAACGCAATTTGCAAGGTCCGGGCCAAGCTGTCCGCCCCCGGCGCGACAGTCGGACTTCGCTGACATGCTCGATGACCCGCGCGAGCAGTGGCGGGTTCTGCCGGGCAGAAACTGCCGATCGGCACGACCGACTGCGGAACGACACTGCCAAAATCGGCAGAGAACCACGTCCAGGATCTGGCACGGTTCCTGCTAATCGGTTCGTCAGACGATCTCGTATGATCAGGGAGAAATAGGATGTCGGTCTTTAGCGCGATGAGCACGGCGGTGAGCGGCCTCACCGCCCAGTCCGTCGCTTTCACCAATATCAGCAACAACATCTCGAACAGCCAGACGGTCGGCTACAAGGCGGTCGATACCAGCTTCTCGGACCTCGTCGAGGCCTCTGGGGCTCTCGAGGGGCAGTCCGGCAACGTGGTTGCCACGACGCAGTATGCGAACCAGACGCAAGGCACGATCACCGCGAGTACCGCGAACGCGGCGCTGGCGATCAATGGCAACGGCTTCTTCGCCGTCAACGAGGTGACGGGCAATTCATCGGCCACGGCGCCTACCTTCAGCAGCACGCAATACTACACGCGCGCCGGCGATTTCGCCTCCGATCGAAACGGCTATCTGGTCAATAGCGCCGGCGAATACCTGGACGGCTACATGGTCGACCCGACGAGCGGAGCGCTCAACACGAGCAAGATGACTCCGATCAACGTCAACGACGTGACATATCGTCCGACCGCCACGACCACCGTGACGATGGCGCCGACACTTGCCGGCGTCGCCACCGTCGCGTCGGGAGCAACGGGTACGCCGCAGACCTCCAGCCAGACCGTCTACGACACCAACGGCACGGCGCAGCAGCTCGGCCTGACCTGGACGCAGACGGCAGGCGCCACGGCCGCGACGGGCACGACCGCAGCCACTGGCGGCACCTGGAGCCTCAGCGTCTCCGGGACCAACGCGACGACGGCGCCAACTGCATCTGTCACCTTCAATGCCGACGGCACGCTGCAGTCGGTCACCTCCGGCACTCCAGCCGTGACGACCTCCAGTGCCGGTGCGCCGGCAGCCTTCAATATCGGCTCGGTCGGTTCCGATACTACGACGACGGTCACACTCGACCTAGGGACGATCGGAACCTCGACCGGCACCACGATGAGCTCGGCTTCCGGCGCCACGTTCAATGCGGGAACCCCGACCCAGGACGGCACCGCCGCCGGCAAGTTTACCGGCTTCACCATGCAGAGCGATGGCTCCGTCCTGGGGACCTTCGATAACGGGGAGACGCAGTTGATCGCCAAGGTGCCGCTGGCGACGTTCGCCAACGCGAACGCGCTGCAGGCGCAGGATGGCCAGGCCTACACGACGACGGCGGGATCCGGCCCCGCCTCGATCGAGATGTCGTCGCAGAACGGCGCCGGCACGTTCGAGACGGGCTCCGTGGAAGGATCGACCACCAGCCTCGATACGGACCTCACCAAGCTGATCGTGGCACAACAGGCCTACGGTGCGAGTGCCAAGGTCGTCACCACTGCCAACGACATGCTGCAAACTGCTCTTGGAATGAAGCAGTAATCTTTACCGCTGGTTAATCATGGCGGGTGCAGGATGGTACCAGATGCCCTCCTGCCCGCACATGAGTCGGCCGCCGTATGAACATCAACACGTCACTTTCGATTGCCGCGAGCGGCCTGAGTGCGGTTCAGTACGAGCTGGCGGTAGCGTCTCAGAACGTCGCCAATGCGAGCACCCCAGGCTATGTCGCGGAGGTGGCCAACGTTGCCTCGCGCAGCTCCGGAGGACAAGGCAGCGGCGTTGGCATCCAACTCACTTCGCGCGCCGTCAATGACACCCTACAGAACGCGTTGTACTCTCAGAACGCGATCGTGGCTGGCCTCGGCGTGACCGCGAATGCACTCAGCGCCGTGAGCAGTGTGCAGGGTTCGACGAGTGCGACGGCAGGATCGAGCGGGACCTTGTCGGACGAGGTCGGAAATCTGCAAGACGACTTCACCACGCTGGAGTCCGATCCTTCGAGCACGACCGGACAGCAGTCGGTCGTGGCGGACGCATCCGCTCTCGCCGACTCGATCAACACCTTGTCGAGCACCTACCAGACGCAACGGCAGGGCGCACAGGAAGCAATCCTGTCGGATGTGAGTTCGGTCAACACGAGCCTCAGCACGATCGGCTCCTTGTCGCAAAGCATCGTCGCCCTCAAGGCCTCCGGAGGAGACACCGCTGATCTGGAAAATCAGCGCGCCGCTGCCATGAGCACGTTGTCCTCGCTGCTGAAGGTGAACTTCAACGAGAGCCAAACGGGGAACATGGTGGTGACGACCGCCAACGGGCTGGTGTTGCCGACGAACAGCCACACCGGGCCGCTCTCCACCACGGATGCGACGATCGGTGCGTCGGATGCCTATCCGGCGACGATCCCCGGCATCATGCTGGGCGGTCAGGATGTGACCGGCTCGCTCACCGGCGGCACGCTCGGCGCGAACATCACCCTGCGCGATCAAACCCTGCCGACGATGCAGGGCGAACTGGATTCGTTCTCCTCGACATTGGCCAACAGCCTCTCCGCTCAGGGCCTGACTTTGTTCACCGACGGTGCTGGCAACAGTCCCGGATCGGACCCCACCTTGCCGGCACCGGATGGCGAACTGGGATTCTCGAGCAGCATCCAGGTCAATTCAGCCGTCACCACCAACCCTGCGCTGGTTCGCGACGGCACCGCGGCCGCGACCACGAGCACACCCGTGGGCTCAACGACGGTGATCTCGAAGGTGTTGAACAACGCATTCGGCGTCGGCAACGACAGTCTCGCAAGTCTTGCGACGAGTCTCACCACCAGTCAGGCCCAGACGATCGCGAACGCCGCTGCCGAGCAGACCAGCCAGTCCGACATCCAGACGACGCTGCAAGGCAGTCTCACGGACAGTTCGGGCGTGTCCGTCGATGACCAGATGGCCAACGTGGTGGCTTTGCAGAACGCCTACGAGGCAAATGCCAAGGTGGTGGCGACCGTGCAGACGATGTTCAGCGATCTGCTGACGGCGCTCAGCTGAGGAGCAAGACGATGTCGACGTCGATCAGCAGCGTTCTCGGCATCATGCCGAACCTCCTCTACGGGGTCGATCGCCTGTCCACCCAGAACGACACGCTGACGTCCGAGGAAACCAGCGGGGTCGTTGCCGATGATTTCGCCGGCCTAGGTGAGCAGACCTACGACGCGATCAGCCTGGAGCCGCAGATCACCGCAAACAATGCCTGGCAAGCCAACCTGACGCAGGGCCAGACGAAGCTCTCGACCACGCAAGCCGCGCTGAGCGGCATCGGCAGCATAGCAAGCAGTTTGCAGAGCTCGCTGCTCGGCCTGACCGGCGACACCACGACAACAAGCGTCGCGGCGGCCTCGAGCAGTGCGAAGCAGGCACTGACGCAGCTCACCTCCTTGCTGAACACGCAAAACGGCAACAGCTACGTGTTCGCCGGGACGGCATTGGATCAGGCGCCCGTGAACACGAGCGACCTCGCGGACTCGGCCATGGTGTCGAGCATCATGAGCGCGGTTGCTACGGTGGGGACGACCGGGAGTGCGGCCGCCGAGGCGTCGACCCTGGCGAGCGCCAGCGACAACACGCCGGGTACGAGCGTGTTCTCAGCCCAGCTTTCGACCTCCGCGCTTGCCGCGACAAGTCTGGTGCCGCAGCTGCAGGTGGGACAAAGCGACGTCATTGCCAACGGCATCGTCGCGACCCAGGGTGGTGCTGCCACCGCGCAGAGCACCGGCTCGCCGATCCGCGACCTCATCCGGGCGTTGGCGACGGTCGCCGGCCTGGCGGGTGCCGACACCGGCAGTGCTGCCTTTACCCAGCTGGTGTCGAGCACGTCGAGCCAGATGCAGGATGTCAGCCAAGGCATCGAGGACCTGGTTACGACGGTCGGAGCAACCCAAGCCTCCATTGCCGCGCAGAGCAGCACCCTGTCAGACGTCAGCACCGCGCTGCAGTCGCAGTTCAGCACGATCATGGAGGCGGATCCGGCTACCGTCCGCAGCCAACAGGTCGCGGTACAAAACCAGCTGACGGCCAGTTACACGCTGATCGCAGACATGAAGACCATGACGCTGGCGCAATATTTATAGATGCTGCGGAGCCTCTAACATCAACCAGCCTTTCACTTGACCCATCAAAGCCAGGGCTCTGCCCATCGATCCGCTTCGCGGCTCGATCGCTCAAGGCGAAGCCTTGTGAATCCGTCTGCTTTCAGAGAGGTTTCCAAAGGCGAGCCTTTGGCGGGGCGTGGGGCGGAGCCCCAACCTTCCCGTGGTGTGTCAGTCTCTACACCCTGGTATAACTCCTTGTTCTAGAGATCCCTTGCCCCATGGTGGCTCCATAACCATCTCGTGAGCTTGCTGGGGTGGCCACGTTGCCTATTGAGGGACGCATCGGCTGCCCGTCCAGTCAACACGTCGCCTGACCAGGAGGGGCATGAAGATGGAGATGGAGAAGTTCACCGAGCGGTCGCGAGGCTTCCTGCAGGCCGCCCAGACCATCGCGGTACGTGAGTTTCATCAGCGGCTTACGCCAGAGCACCTGCTCAAGGCGCTGCTCGACGACGAGCAAGGCGCTGCAGCCGGCCTGATCCGCGCCGCCGGGGGAGAGCCGCAGGCGGCGAAGACTGCGATCGATGCCGAGATCGCGCGGCAGCCGAGGGTGCAGGGTGGTGGCGCAGGGATGCCGCAGGCAACCCCGGAGCTGGTGCGTCTGCTCGATGCTGCGCAGCAGGCGGCGACAAAGGCGGGCGACAGCTTCGTCGCACAGGATCGGTTGTTGGTCGCACTGGCGGGATCCGAGGGCGCGGCGGCGCGGGCGTTGCGCGACGCAGGCGTCAACGCACAGGGACTCGAGCGGGCTCTCGCCGACATCCGGCGCGGCCGCAAGGTGACTAGTGAGAATGCCGAGGCAAGTTTCGATGCCTTGAAGAAGTATGCGCGCGACGTCACGGAGACGGCTCGCGAGGGCAAGCTCGACCCGGTGATCGGTCGTGACGAGGAGATCCGGCGCACGATCCAGGTGCTGGCGCGCCGGACCAAGAACAATCCGGTGCTGATCGGCGAGCCCGGCGTGGGCAAGACCGCCATCGTCGAAGGTCTGGCGCTGCGTATCGTCAACGGCGACGTTCCGGAGGCCCTGAAGGGCAAGCGTCTGCTGGCGCTGGATCTCGGCGCGCTCGTGGCCGGCGCCAAGTTCCGCGGCGAGTTCGAGGAGCGGCTGAAGGCCGTGCTCAAGGAGATCGAGTCCGCGGCCGGCGAGATCGTCCTGTTCATCGACGAGATGCACACGCTGGTCGGGGCCGGTCGCGCCGACGGCGCGATGGACGCCTCGAACCTGCTGAAGCCGGAGCTCGCCCGCGGCACCCTGCATTGCATCGGCGCTACCACCCTCGACGAGTATCGCAAGTACATCGAGAAGGATGCCGCCCTGGCACGCCGCTTCCAGTCGGTCTACGTGGGCGAGCCGTCGGTTGCCGACACCATCTCCATCCTGCGCGGGCTCAAGGAGAAGTACGAGCTGCATCACGGCGTGCGCATCACCGACGGCGCCCTGGTGGCCGCGGCGACGCTGTCCAACCGCTACATCACCGACCGGTTCCTCCCGGACAAGGCGATCGACCTGGTCGACGAGGCCGGCAGTCGGCTGCGGATGCAGGTGGACAGCAAGCCGGAAGCCCTCGATGAGCTGGATCGTCGCATCGTCCAGCTCAAGATCGAGCGCGAAGCGCTGCGACGGGAAGACGATGCCGCCTCACGCGACCGGTTGGGTCGGCTGCAGGCCGAACTCGCCGAACTGGAAGAGCGCTCGGACAGCCTGACTGCGACGTGGCGCGCTGAGAAGGATCAAGTCAGCGCGTTGCAGAAGCTCAAGGAGCGCCTTGATGCCGCACGCTCGGAGGTGGAGGTCGCACAACGTCGCGGCGATCTCGGGCGCGCGTCGGAGCTGATGTACGGCGTGATCCCGGCGCTGCAGAGCGAGATCGCGGTGACCAGCGAGGCGTCCGCCGAGGGCGGACATCTGGTCAACGAGGCGGTCACGGAAGCGGCGATCGCCTCGGTCGTCTCCCGCTGGACCGGTGTGCCGGTGGAGCGGATGCTCGAGGGCCAACGAGCCAAGCTGATGCGCATGGAAGACCAGTTGCGCGAGCGCGTCGTCGGCCAGGAAGACGCGCTGCGATTGGTCGCGCATGCCGTGCGTCGGGCACGGGCCGGGTTGCAGGACCCGCATCGGCCGATCGGGTCGTTCCTGTTCCTCGGTCCGACCGGTGTCGGCAAGACCGAGCTGACCAAGGCGCTCGCCGAGTTCCTGTTCGACGATGATCGCGCGCTGCTTCGCGTCGACATGAGCGAGTTCATGGAGAAGCATTCGGTCTCGCGCCTGATCGGGGCGCCACCCGGCTATGTCGGCTATGACGAGGGCGGCGTGCTGACCGAGGCGGTGCGCCGGCGTCCATACCAGGTGATCCTGTTCGACGAGGTGGAGAAGGCGCACGAGGACGTCTTCAACATCCTGCTGCAGGTGCTCGACGACGGACGTCTGACCGATGGTCAGGGCAGGACGGTGGATTTCCGCAATACCATCATCGTCCTGACCAGCAATCTCGGCAGCGACATCCTGGCGCAGCAGCCCGAAGGCGAGGCGGCGGCACTGATGCAGGCGCAGGTCATGCGGATTGTGCGGCAGCATTTCCGACCGGAGTTCCTCAACCGGCTGGACGAGATCATCCTGTTCCGCCGCCTGCAGAAGGCGGATATGGCGGCGATCGTGGACATCCAGCTCGGTCGCCTGCGCGCGATGCTGGCGGATCGCAAGGTGGTCCTCGACCTCGATGCGAGGGCTCGAGACTGGCTTGCTGAAGCCGGGTATGACCCGGTGTATGGTGCGCGGCCGCTCAAGCGGGTGATCCAGCGTAGCATGCAGAACCCGCTGGCAGGCCTGATCCTGGATGGCACGCTCCATGATGGCGAAACCGTCCACGTGACGGCGGACCGTGACGGATTGATGCTGAACGGGCGTCATGATGGAGTGAGCTAGAGTGTTTTCCGTTCGCGTTCGCTCACGGAACCCGCTCCAGTTCGTTGTTTTGGCGAGC
>CAXUCM010000041.1:0-15553 GCA_964249315.1 uncultured Acetobacteraceae bacterium
AGCCCGGGCTGCTCGCGCTCGCCCAGCGCACGCAACAGCTTGGCGACCGCGCGCGGCTCCGGGGGTTCCTCGGTAAGCACCAGGCTGGCGCGATCCGCACCCATGGCGAGTGCCGTGCGCAGCGTCTCCTGGCATTGCTGTACGCCGATCGAGACCGCCACGATCTCGGTGGCAGCCCCCTTCTCCTTGAGGCGGACGGCTTCCTCGACGGCGATCTCGTCGAACGGGTTAATCGACATCTTGACGCCTGCGGTATCGACGCCGGCACCGTTCGCTTTGACCCGTACCTTCACGCTGTAGTCGACGACGCGCTTGACGGGGACGAGGAGTTTCATGAGTTGAGTATCGCTCTCGGAAAAGTTTACATGCCGCCAGGGTAATTTGGACCGCCGCCGCCCTCCGGCGTGATCCAGTCGATATTTTGCGTCGGGTCCTTGATGTCGCAGGTCTTGCAGTGCACGCAGTTCTGCGCGTTGATCTGCAGACGCGGACCTGTCGCATTGCCGGCTTCGGTATCCACCGCCTCATACACCGCGGCCGGACAGTATCGGCTCTCCGGCGAGCAATAGAGCTCCCAGTTCACGCTCCACCACCGCTCAGGATCGCGCAGCCGCAGATGCACCGGCTGGTTTTCCTCGTGATTGGTATTGGAGAGATAGACCGAGGAGAGCCGGTCGAAGGTGAGCTTGTTGTCCGGCTTCGGATAGGCGATCGGCGGCGAGCCGGCGGCGCTGTCGAGCACTTCGTTGTCGGCATGCCGGTGCCGCATCGTCCATGGTGCACGCCCGCGCAGCACCATCGCGTCGAACCCGGAATACAGCGCACCGCCTAGCGTGCCAAACTTGGAGAACGAGGGTCGCACGTTGCGCACGTCGCGCAGTTCGGTCCACAGCCACGAGGCTCGCACCCGCTTCGTGTACGAGCGCGGCTCGGCGGGACGGCCGTTGGCAAGCGCGTCGGCTACTGCCCCGGCGGCCAGCATGCCGGACTTCATCGCCGTGTGGGTGCCCTTGATCTTCGGCACGTTGAGGAAGCCGGCGCTGTCGCCGAGCAGCGCCCCACCCGGGAAGCTGAGCCGCGGCACCGATTGCAGGCCGCCCTCGGACAGCGCGCGCGCCGTAGGAGAGCCGCTTGCCACCTTCGAGGTGCTGGCGCACCGACGGATGGGTCTTGAGACGCTGCATCTCGTCGAACGGCGACAGCCAGGTGTTCGCGTAGTCGAGCCCGACCACGAAACCGTACGACACCAGGTTCTCGCCGAAATGATACAGCCACGAGCCGCCATACGTGGACCGGTCCAGCGGCCAGCCGAAGCTGTGCTGCACCAGCCCCGGCCGGTGGTTCGCCGCCGGGATCTCCCACAACTCCTTGATGCCGAGCCCGTAGGTCTGCGGATCCACGCCCTGGCGCAGGCCGAACCGGGCCATCAGCTGCTTGGCGAGCGAGCCGCGGCAGCTTTCGCCGAACAGGGTGTAGGTGGCCCGCAGCTCCATCCCGGGAGCGTAGTTCGGGCCATGCTGGCCGTCGCGGGTCACGCCCATATCGCCGATGGCGACGCCGACTACGCGGCCATCCTCCTCCAGCAACTCGGCAGCGGTGAAGCCGGGGTAGATCTCGATCCCCAGCGCCTCGGCCTGGCTGCCCAGCCACTGGCATACCTCGCCCAAGCTGACGATGTAGTTGCCGTGATTGTTCATGTGCGGCATCACCGTGCCGAGCATCGGGACCCGGTACGAGCGGGTCTCGGTGAGGAACAGCATGTGGTCTTCGGTCGCCAGGGTGTTCAGCGGCGCTCCGCGCTCGTGCCAGCTCGGGATCAGCTCGTCCAGCGCCCGGGTCTCGATCACCGCCCCGGACAGGATGTGCGCGCCGACCTCGGAGCCCTTCTCCACCACGCAGACGGTAGCGTCCGGCGCCAGTTGCTTCAGCCGGATCGCCGCGGCCAGTCCGGCGGGACCGGCTCCCACCACCACCACGTCGAACTCCATCACCTCGCGCTCGGACACAGCCAGAACTCTCCCTCGCTCCAGCACCATTACGGCTGAAGTGTAGACATGGAAAACATCTCGAACCGAAGGCAGCAAAGCTCTTGTTGTCGAGCCAGCGGACTACGGTGGCTCAAATTCTGTCGACAGTCGGCTCACTACAGCCATCTCCAGCAGGCGCCGCAGAAGCAATCGGTGCATTCCTCCCCATGAACTGTTATTTTCTCAAGTGATGTTGCGCAACTTCAGCGGAGCCGGCCCAACGCCGTGCCAGCGCTGCTTGCTCCCTGCATGTTTCTCTCACCGGGATGTCGCGGCAATCAAGTTCACCTATAAACGATGCTGACAACATAGAGAGGGATCGGGCGCAATACAAGCTATAGCCGCCATATCCAACACGGATGACTGAGCGATTTCTTAAAGCTCTCATATACCGACTTCCGCTAACGTCCAGCGTAAAAGACTATGGGCCACCGCCGGACTTCAGCTTTACCCTGCTCGACCAGAATTACTATTTGCTTCTTCCATACTTCCACCAAACCGAGTCCGTGTTGTAAGTCCAGCCTTCTCGCAACGAAAACCCGGCCCCGACATGCAACGGCAACCTGCCTTTTCTGGCTTCGGGAAAGCAACTTAAAGTATTCCTCTTTTAGGAAAGACTAAAATGTCCGCCACGCGGGATCTTTGCGAGTTCAGTGCAAACTTGGGTCTAGATGCCGTCCCGGCAGAAGTGAGCTTTAGAGCTCGCCTCCTGATGTTGGACTGCATCGGCATTATTATTCGGGCTCGAAGTGCATCGGAGAGCACGCCAGCCTTGCTCGCATCCATCTCGTCCATAGGATTGAATGCTGGGACCGCTAGGGTCTTCGCCGATCGC
Organism: uncultured Acetobacteraceae bacterium; assembly: GCA_964249315.1. Classification (GTDB taxonomy): domain Bacteria; phylum Pseudomonadota; class Alphaproteobacteria; order Acetobacterales; family Acetobacteraceae; genus Lichenicoccus. The sequence continues at coordinate 2,863 of CAXUCM010000041.1, forward strand.
AAGACCTACGCACCCGCCGGTGCCGTTCTGTTGAACTCCACCCTGGCCCACTCGCTGGATTTCGATGATACTCATGCGGCGGCCATCGTTCATGCAGGCGCCACGGTCATCCCAGCAGCCCTCGGCGCCGCGGAACTTGTCGGTGCTTCCGGCTCCACTGTTCTCGCGGCGATTATTGCTGGATACGAAGTAGCGTTGCGACTGGCCCTTGCGCTTCCGGCGGGTGATCACTACGACAGGGGGTTCCATCCGTCAGCTACGTGCGGTGTTTTTGGCGCTGCGATTGCTGCGGCGCGGGTTCTCGGCCTCGACTCGCAAACAACCGAATCAGCCATGGGAATCGCCCTCAGCCAGACCGCGGGAAGTCTACAATTCCTCGCAAACGGCGCGTGGACCAAGCGGTTTCAGGTCGGCTGGTCGAGCACCGCTGGCTTCGTCGCAGCCGTCTTGGCGAGCAACGGCTACAAGGGTGCGTCCGACGCCGTCGAAGGCAGGCATGGCTTCCTGACATCCTATGCACCGGCCCCAAATGCCGCGCGCGCGTCAGCAGGCCTTGGCGCCACATGGGAATTGATGCAAGTCGGTGTGAAGCCATACCCCTCCTGTCGCTGGGGTCATGCTGGGATAGACGCGGCCCTGAACCTCCGCGAGCAACATGAGCTGCAGGTTGAGGAGATCGAATCAGCCGTACTTGGGATCTCCCGGGCAGGAATGCTTCTCGTGGGGTCTCCGGCGGAACAGAAGAGCCAGCCGGACAATATCGTTGCGGCTCAGTTCAGCGGCCCTTTTGTAATTGCGACCGCGTTGCGAACGGGCAGAATGGATTGGAGAAGTTACGAAGATCTCTCAGATCCTAAACTAAGAAGCCTGATGCAGCGCATCCGCTGTGAAGAGGATCAAGAAATTCAGGCCCATTTCCCGGAGAACATGTCCGGGAAGCTTACTATCCATGCTAGAGGCCGAGCTTACACCAAAGTAGTCATCACGCCAAAGGGGGAGCCACAGAACTTCCTCAGCGAACCGGAATTTCTTGCAAAGTTCCAAGGCTTGGCGGAGCCGTTGCTAGGCAAACTCGAGACAGAGACTTTAGCCGCGAGGATCTTGTCCTTCGACATCTCCCCAGAAGCCGCAGACCTCTTCACCCGGTTGGACGATTGACAGCTCCTGACACCCCACCCGGTAGGCCTGCGCTGGCGAGTGTTCGACGGGCGCGTTCCTTCACGGGTGCGTCCACTATCCTACCCTCCATTGCGACTCTTCCGACACCTTCGGCGGCTGCGACCACCCTTCGGGCCCAGTCAATCTGGACATCATTTGGTAGAAAGGCCTCTCGAACAGCGTTGGCCTGACGAGGATGAATACAGAGCCTGGCAGTAAACCCCAGCGCCCGAGCTCATTCAGTAGCTCGGGCGGCCTCCGCCCCATCGTCGTCAAAGCATGTTGTCATTCCGTCGATCGGCGCCGGCAGCCTCGCGACCTTGCATATAACGGTCATTTGCAGGCGAAACGGAGGGTGCAGGTCGTCACGATCGAAGGCCGAGATCAAGGGCGAGATCGATTGTCCGATCGCCATTCTGGCGGCATCGAGTGCAATTGCAGACAGTTCCGAGATGCCGCGTGCCGTTTTCGGCAAGACGATGGCCGCAATCCCTGGATGCGCAGCCGCTTCAAGATCCTTTCCCTAATTAGCCTCTCCGAGGGCATTAATACGTACCAAGACTGGGCGGTCAGCTCGTAAGAAGCTTGCCATGGAAGCCCTCGCAAACTCTTTCTGCGGTCCCACGACAGCATCTTCAAGGTCGATGTTGACCGCTTCAACTCCCTTAGCCGCCAGCGCCTTCTCGAAGCGCGCCGGCCGATCGCCTGGAACGAACAGAAAGCTGCGGGCAAGCAACAATTTGGACAAACGGAGGTAGAACCGTCAGGTCGGCTATCCTGTCGTCCCCTCTGCTCGTGTCAGGCGAAGACGCTATCTTTCATCGCGAGACCGCCTCTGCCTCCATACACAACGCACCTCCGGAGTCTCGTGCGAAAAGTGCTGCCTTAAGGCCGCCCGCTTGGAGAGATCCACATACGTCAAATGATGCCGTGTCAAGAACTGGATGTAAGGCACGGAAACTAAAGCGCTCAACCTCGAAAGCCGGGTGCTCGCGGATCAATGTATTAAGGAGCAGAGTCGCGATCATTGGACCGTGCACGACCAGACCCGGATAGCCCTCTACCTCGGCGCAATAGCTGCGGTCATAGTGGATGCGATGACCGTTATAGGTCAGGGCGGAGTACCGAAACAGCATGACGACATTGGGATCGATGCGCCGTGCCCAGCCGGACGTCGTCGGTGCACGCGTCGGGTGCGACCTGTCGCCGGGACGCGGTGCCTCCCTATAGATGATATCATGCTCTTCCCGCAGCAGCAGGCCGTCAACATCCGAAATCTCGTGGTCGACGCGCACCAGGACGAGCATGCCACTGCGACCCTCTTTCCGGCGCACCGATCCGATCGCCGATTGCCTCGAGATGGTGCGTCCGATCTGCAGCGGGCGGATAAAATGTAGTCGTCCACCTGCCCACATGCGCCTCGGCAGCGTCACCAGCGGCAGAAATCCGCCGCGTGCTGGATGCCCGTCTGGGCCCACGTCCTCCAGAGGTGTGGCAGGACGGAAGAACAGCCAATGCAGCAGAGGCGCGACCGGCATCCCTTCGCCCGGCATCGGGATGCCCAACGTCGCGCATCCGGCCTGGACCTGCCATGATGTGACCAAGTCCTCGGCAGACTCAGCTCGCCCGATCCAGCTCTCGATTTCGTCCATTACCGCTCGGACCCCGTAGGCCGTAGGCCAGTAGACCGCAGTTCCTGCTCGATTGCCACGTTGTGCTCACCGAGCGCGGGGACCGGGCCGTACTGGCGCTGTATCCCGGCGAAGATCGGCGCCGGCGCTGGAAACGACACCGATCCCGCCTCCGTCCCAACCGTTATCCTCGTCAGATGCGGATGCCTAGACAAGGCGGCCATATCGTTGAGTTCGGCAAAGGCGATGTCCGCAGTGGCGAGCCTCTCCATCACCTTGGCACTTGAAAGTGCCTTGAACGCATTGGAGACCGCCGCGTCGGTGTCGATGCGGTGGCGGACCCGCAGGACGTTGGAGGCAAATCGCGCGTCCTCGAGCAGATCGTGCCGTTGCAGGACATCGCGGCAAAACACTCGCCACTCGCGATCGTTCTGAATAGAGATTAAGAGGTGACGCCCATCGGCTGAAACGAAGACCCCGTAGGGCGCGATTGAGGGATGGCCAAGCCCGATACGCCGTGGCGAACGGCCGGCTGTCTCGTTCAGCAGTGGAACCGTTAGCCACTCTGCAATGACATCGAACATCGAAATACGGATGTCGGCGCCGACACCGTCGAGGCCACGCGAGATCAGCGCTTCAAGGATGGCCGCGTAAGCGGTTGCACCTGTCGAAATGTCGACCACCGAGATGCCGACACGAGAAGGTTCGGTCGGACCCCCGGTTATCGAGCAAAGCCCAGATTCCGCCTGAACGAGGAGATCGTAGGCCTTCCGATGCGCAAAGGGTCCCTGCTCACCATAGCCACTGATCGAGCAAGAAATTAGCTCCGGGCGGCTTGCTAAAAGACGGTCTATATCGAACCCCATGCGCGACATGGCGCCAGGGCGTAGGTTCTGCACCAAAATATCTGCTCGGTCGATCAGGGCGGCGAGCGTCTGCTTGCCCTCTCTGCTCGAAAGGTTTAGAGCCACAGATTCCTTGCCACGGTTAAGCCAGACAAAGTAGCTGCTGCTTCCTGGCGCAGACTCGTCGTAGCCTCGCGCGAAGTCCCCCTCCGGACGTTCGACTTTAATCACGCGGGCGCCGCTGTCAGCGAGCCTGGCAGTACAGAAGGGTGCGGCCACAGCCTGCTCGATCGTCACAACCGTCAAGCCGCAGAGCGGAGCCGTTCTCATCAGTATGAGCGCGGCATGCCAAGAACATGCTCGGCAAGATAACTGAGGATGAGATTGGTCGAGATCGGAGCCACCTGGTAGAGCCGCGTCTCGCGGAACTTGCGCTCAACATCATATTCCTCGGCAAAGCCAAAGCCGCCATGTGTCTGCACGCAGGCCTCAGCTGCCTCCCAGGAGGCCTCCGCCGCCAGCAACTTCGCCATGTTTGCTTCCGCGCCTGCATTCCTGCCAGCCTCGAATAACGCCGCTGCCTTATGCACCATAAGCTCGGATGCGCACATCCGCGCGTACGCCTTGGCAAGCGGAAACTGGATCCCCTGGTTCTGGCCGATAGGCCGCCCGAAGACCACGCGCTCGCCGGCATAGGCTACCGCCCGCTCAATAAACCATTTTGCGTCGCCAACGCATTCTGACGCGATCAAAATCCGCTCGGCGTTCATTCCCGACAGGATATATCGGAACCCGGCACCCTCGTCGCCGATCAGATTCTCAGCGGGAACCCGGACGTTGTCGAGGAAGACCTCGTTCGTGGAATGGTTCATCATGGTCCGGATCGGACGAATGGTAAGACCCGAGTCCAGTGCCTGCCGCATGTCGACGAGGAACACCGAAAGACCGTCAGTTCGCTTCTTTACCTGATCACGCGGCGTGGTCCGTGCAAGAAGCAGCATCAGATCGGATTGGGCAGCCCGGGAGGTCCAGATCTTCTGGCCGTTAACAACGAACTCATTGCCGTCGCGCCGTGCCGTCGTCTTCAGCGCCAGAGTATCAGTGCCACTTGTCGGCTCGGTCACGCCAAAGGCCTGCAAACGGAGCCCACCGTTAGCGATCCGAGGGAGGTAGAGCCGCTTCTGCTCCTCGCTGCCGTGCCGGAGCAGCGTGCCCATGATATACATCTGGGCGTGGCAGGCGCTGCCGTTGCAGCCAGCATGCTGGACCTCCTCGAGGATGACGGCGGCGGCCGATAGCGGCAAGCCCGAACCGCCGTAGTCCTGCGGGATCAGCGCTGCGAGCCATCCGCCATCGGCAAGCGCCTGCACAAAGGCGGTGGGATACTCCCCTGCCCGATCTACTTCCCGCCAGTACGAACCCTGAAAACTTGAGCACAGCTTACGAATTTCCTCACGGATCGGCAAGAATGGGTCTTCCTCCGTGACCTCGCCATACGACATCAGAACGTGCCTATCATCTTGAACGCGCCACGTTGAAATTGATTGCTCTCGTTCGATAAGAAAACTACATAATGGCTCTATGGGCCAAGCTTTTTTCCTCTTAGCTGGCAGGCCATGAGCCTCGATGTGCGCCGCCTGCGCTACTTTGTGGCGATCGTGGAGGCGCGATCGCTGTCAAGGGCTGCGCGCGAACTGAATGTCGCACAGCCTGCGCTATCACAGCATGTTCTCGCGATGGAGGCAGAACTCGGCGTCGTCCTACTGCACCGCGGCGCCAAAGGCGTGCAGCCCACCGAGGAGGGGCTGCGGCTACTGGAGGAGGCGCATCATCTCCTGGAACGCTTCGGCACACTCTCCGATCGGGTTCGCGGCACTTCGGTCGGTCCATCCGGGATGGTGCGGGTCGGGATGCCAGGCACGATCAGCGAGCAGATCGGGACGACCCTCGTGGAGGCGGCGCGTTTGCAACACCCGCAAGTGCGGATTCGGATCGTCGAGGCGATGAGTGGTTTTGTGCTGGACTGGCTGCGCGGAAACGTGGTCGACCTCGCGTTCCTCTACGACGTGCCGGAAGAGAAGAGCATCCACGTTCGGCACGTGCTGACGGAGGAGATTTATCTCTTCGGTAGCGCCGCGGCGCACAACAGCCTGGCACCCGACGAACTGACACTCTCGGAGGTGCTGGCACTACCTCTGATAGTGCCTAGTCCATCGCACGGCTTAAGGCACTTGATCGATCTTACCGCTCGATCGATCGGACGTCGCATAGAACCGGAAGTCGAGATCGACTCCTATCGACAGATCAAGCAACTCGTCGCGCGCGGCAATGGTTTTGGCCTGCTGCCGCTCGTCGCGATCAGGGCGGATGTGGAGGAAGGACGGTTTCGCTCCTGGCGCGTCGTCAAACCCGCGCTCCGCCGCCGCGTGCTGCTTGCCTATCGCGCCGATATACCACTTTCAACGGCGGTACGAGCAGTCGGGCTACTCAGCTGGACATTGCTTCGCGACATGGTCGAACGCGGCGCCTGGCCTGCTACCTTGAGCAAGACACGCGAAGCCGGGCTCTTTCACCCACGCCTGCGCGACTGACTGGCCGTCATCGGCATTCTGAGGCGTATGCGGTAGCCTGCGAGGCTATGCAAATTAATGGCGAAAATGTTCACTGTTGAGGAGTTGGACCGGTTTGGGTCGTGGGCAGCGGTATATGTCAAGGCTGGAAGCCGCTCAAGCGGAATCCCGGGTGCTGCAGGCCATTGTCCAACTGTCGGTCCCCGCATGGCGGTGGGACGGAAGATACTCGCGAGATCCGCCTCTTCCGACCCGCACTGCTGTCTGGTAGCCGACGGCGGTGGCGGCAATCACACCTGACGCTCGAGAGGCGGCGGGACTTTGCCGTTGCTAGCAAGGTAGGGACGATGATGGAGCCGCGGGCGGCCCATGGACGTATCGCTTCGCGAAGTACCGAATGTTATGCAGCGTTGACCCACGCTGCATCCGCAACCAGAAACTATCTTGGAGAGCGCCGGCTTGACCGGCCGTTGGCGGCAGGTGAACTCGTAGGACGTGCCGCCCTTAAGTTTTTTCTGCGGGCGCAGTTGTAGGCGAGTATGCGGCGGAGGAGGCTGGGTGGAAACCAATCTAAGGGAGAGAAGGGACAAAGCCCTTCGGCCCCGCTATAGCGCGTCAGGTTGATGGTCACCAGGCCAGCAGCTCCGTTGGCCAAAGTATAACATGTGTTCCGCCGGCCCATGCCGTGTCGTCCCGTTGTGGCCGGCTTTGCCCAAAGCTCTTTGGGTTGGACGTCCTACTATTCGTCAGGAGCCTGCACCGTGTCGGCCTTGAAGGGGTTGACGGCGGCGTAAATTGATGTCCCCAGCGCCGCTGGAACGGCTGGCAGCGCCAGCTCAACATACCGTGCGACGTATTTGACGTCTCGGTAGAAGCTATCTGTGTTGTAGCCTGACGAGGCGGCCCGACGCGCTTGCTGTCCGTCTCCAAACATAGACGCAGCACGACCGTAGTCCGCCGCCAGGATCTTTGTCCCAACGCAGATGTTGTCGCAGCTATATGGTTCCAGCATCTGCGTCACTGTGACACCAAGTGACTCGTGTTTCCTGCGCCAGCATCGTCTCCAGCGTCTGTAACTGGCTGACGCCAAGGGCCGACATCTCGTTGCCAGCCTGCAGAGCCTGCATCTGCCCCCCGGCGCTCTGCGGATGCCGCTGCAGCACAGCCAACGTGGCGGCGTTACGGGCACACTGGGTTTCCTGAATGCCGATTGACGCCTGTAGGTGTGTGATGTCGTTCGACGTCACCGTGCCCCATTGCTGATACTGTGCGGTCATCTGGTTGAGCATCTGCAGCTCGTTGACGAAGCCCCGCACGTTGCTCAGCGTTGTCGTGAAGGTCTGCGCGTTTCCGGCATGCAGCATCCCAAAGTTCATCAGGTATTGGATGCGCGCGATATCGCCGACCACGTCGTTCCAGACCATCAAGGGCAGCATCGCGGTATTCTGCCGCATGTTCGCATATTGCCGGATTTGTAGCTAATACATCGCGATCTGCTGCTCTAGGGAGGCGGCCTCATTGGCCAGCTGCATTGTCTGGATGATCAGGTTAAAGCAGTTCGGGCAGACGACCGTCAGTTGGGCGTGCGCCGGTTCGGACGGCATCGTTGGCAGAAGGCTTCCAACGCAGACGGACGCAGCGACGGCCCTACTGGAGCGTCGCATAGTTCACCCCCTTTGCGATCGAGCCAGCGACAGATCCATTCGCGACCATGCTCGGCCGCCATCGCCCTGACCGTCTTGACGTCAGCCTCGTCGGTCGCGCCGGCGATTGCGAGCTGCAGCGGACCGAGACCGATCAGTCGGCAGCCGACGGGAGAGATCCAGTGATGTTCCCGCTTGCGCTCGGCGGTGCGGATGATCTCGATCTGATTGTCGTTCAGCCCAATGATCCGGTGGAAATTATTCGGTCCGGGACGCTCCGGCGTGCCTCGCTCGCAACGCTCTTAACAAACGATGTCCGCACTGCTTCAGGCCGCTCAACCCGCGTCCCCGATGTAGTCTGCCAAAGTAGCGCTAGCCGATGATGCCGTCGCTGCGTAGTCGCTCAAAGTCTTCGACAGTCAGTCCTAGCTCGGCGCATAGAAGCTCTCGGCTATGCTCGCCCAGTTCTGGCGGCATTGCACGCACTGGCAAGCGGGCTCCATCGATCCGATAGGATGGCGCCAGCACCTTTGCCTGGATGCCTTGTGCCTCGCGTGACACGACGAGATTAGCGGCGGTTGCGCGCGAGGAAGTCAGGGCTTCGTGCAGCCCGAGGACTTCACCGCTGGGGATGCCATGCTCGGCAAGGGATGCAAGGAGATGCGCCCGCGTCTGCTTTGCCAGCTCGACTTCGATAACCGGGATCAACTCTGCGCGGTTGCGCGAGCGTTCGAGATTTGTGGCGAAGCGAGGGTTCTCCGCAATGTCCGGTCGCCTCAGTATCGAAGCACAGAAGCGTCTGAATTGCGCGTTATTGCCAACGGTCAGCACGATAGAGCCATCCGCGACCGCAAAAACGCCGTAAGGTACGATTGAGGGATGGGCGTTGCCGCGACGCGGCGGATCGCATTCCTGTATCAGAGCTTCCAGGCCGTAGTAGGAGCTGAGCGCGACACCGCAGTCGAACAACGCCAACTCAACAAGACGGCCTCTGCCAGTGCGAGTGCGTGCGAACAAGGCTGCCAGTACGGCTTGTGCCGCGTACTGCCCCGAGAAAAGGTCCACTGCAGCGAGGCCGAATTTAAGCGGTGGCTGGTGCTCCTCGCCATTGAGCGCCATCAGACCGGCCTCGCCTTGAACGACGAGATCATAGCCAGGCCGCGAGGCTTCTGGTCCGTCAGATGCGTAGCCGGAGACGGAGCAGTAGATCAGGCCAGGATTGTCAGCGCTCAGCTGCTGATAGCCGAGCCCCAGCCTCTCTGCCCCGCCGAACTTGAAATTCTGGATCACGACGTCGCTCCGTCGTGCCAACGCCTTGACGATGGAAAGGCCCTCGGGATGACCGAGATCCACGCCGACAGACCGCTTATTGCGATTCACGGCATCGAAATATGTGGTGTTGGTCGGGCGCGTTCGCAGACCCCAGTCACGCGTATCGTCACCCTGCCGCGGATGCTCAACTTTAACCACATCGGCGCCGAGATCGCCCAGGACCATACCGCACCAAGGTCCGGCCAGAATGCGCGAGAGATCGAGCACGCGCACCCCCGTCAGCGGAAGGTCGGGTGCTTCAGTCAAGCCTACCCTCACACCAGGTCAACGACCGAAACCTATGCACCCATTACTCCGTCAAGACGCTGCGCCAGTTCGATGAGACGGGGACGCACCTCTTCGAGGAGAAAACTCGCCTTCGCAATGACAGTCGCGCCGCCGCTGCTCAATACCATCGGCGGCAGTCCGCCACCCGGAGCGAAGCCTACGGCAATGGCACTCACCGCCTCGTGCCACTCACCGAAAGAAGTGCAGCAGCCGATTTCACGATAATCGTCCAGCGACTTCTCGAGTCGGTCGCGCAACTGCGGCCAAGCCAACGAGTCCATGTCTTCAAGCTCATTGAAGACGGAGGTTCGCTCCCGTGGACTGCAAACGGCGAGATAGGCGCGACCCATGGAGCTGGTAGCGATAGCGATCCGCGATCCGACATCGTTCGTCAACGAAATGGCCGCCCTGCCACGATGGCATTCCAGGTAGCACATGCTTAGGCGTTCGCGCACGCCTAAGGACACGGCTGTGTTCGTGGCGTTGGCGAGTTCCCGCATTGCCGAGCGTGCAATCGTCCGCACATCGAGGCCGCCGAGCGCGGTGGAGCTGAGCGAAATCAGCGCCGTGCCCAGACGATAGTGACCCGCCTCCTGGACGTGGTGCAAATAACCGGTTTTGGTGAGCGTGTAGGTCAGCCGCGACACCGTTGAGCGCGGAAGATTGCAGCGTTCAGCAATGTCGTGATTGGCGAGCGAAGCATCGCCACGGCCGAAGCAGGCCAGCACGTCCAAGCCACGCGCCAAAGCCGTGACAAAATGGCGGTCGCCCTTGCCCCGCAACTGGCCATTTATTTCCGGATGGCAGCCGACCGGATGCATGGAAAGGTCGGGCATTGTCACTGTCGCTGCTGCCGACGCAACGCGCTTTTAACCATAACCGTCCTCTTGAAGGTTCAAAAAGTGACCGAACGGACCCGCTTCAAGGACAGTATCCCATCAAGCTTCATCCCTTCTGGCACGCTTATGAAGCGTCAGTCAATAACAGCGTCAGTCAATAACGTGGATCCGAATTCTGCATCGCAGAACGGGTCGTAGTATACAGGCTGCAGAAGGAGCGTCCCGAGCGTTGACGATGCCGCAGGCAGTGATCTAGCTTGAAGGGGAGCAGGCTGGGGTTTCGCTCTGCGGTATGGCGAGGATTGTCTATGTCTCCGGTGCACACCGACTTGCACGAGGGCGTTGCGGTCCTCACGATAAACTCGCCACCCGTAAACGCGCTTAGTGTCGCCGTGCGCGCGGCGCTGGCTGATGCGCTGGAGCTTGCGCTGGAAAACCCCGCCGTGCGCGCTGTGGTGATCGGCGCCGAAGGCAGGGTGTTCGTCGGTGGTGCTGATATCAAGGAATTCGATCGGCCGCCGCTGCCGCCGAGCCTGCCTGAGCTGCTTACGCAGGTAGAAAACAGCCGAAAGCCGGTCGTCGCCGCAATCAATGGTGCGGCACTCGGCGGTGGATTGGAGCTGGTGCTGGCTTGCCATGCGCGGATTGTGGCGCCCGAAGCCAAGCTTGGTTTGCCCGAGATCAAATTGGGTATCATTCCTGGCGCCGGGGGCACGCAGCGTCTGCCGCGCTTGATCGACCCGGCGCGCGCTTTCACCATGATGTGCGAGGGCAAACCCGTGACCGCAGCACAAGCGATCAGCCTGGGTCTTGCAGACGGTTTGGCTGACCAGGATCTCGTCGACGTTGCTTGTGCAAAGGCTCGCGCTCTCGCCGATGCGAACGGCATCGTTCGTACACGGGATCGCTCGGACACGCTGACCGCCGAGGCGCGGACGGCTGTCGATCGATTAGCCGTCAAAGCACTCGACCGTTCGCCGGACATGCCCAACGTCGTTGCCCTGGTCGAAGCCGCGCGGGCGGCGTTTGATCTTGGGTTCGACGAAGCCCTAGAGCTGGAACGCGCCAGATTCCTCGCCCTGCGCAGCGATCCGCGCTGCAAAGCCCTGCGTTATGCCTTTTTCGCCGAACGTGACGCTGCGCGAGTGCCGGGTCTGTCGAAAGACACGCCGCGCCGCTCAATTGATCGCGTCGCCGTGGTTGGTGCGGGTACGATGGGCGGCGGGATCGCCATGTGCTTCGCCAATGCGAACATCCCCGTGACGCTTATCGATCAGGACGAACAGGCGCTCATGCGCGGCATGGATCGGATATGCGGCATCTATGACACATCGCTCAAGCGCGGCTCGCTGACCCGGGAAGCCAGGGATGAGCGCTTGGCGCTGATGTCCGGCAAGGTTGGCCTCGGGCACGTGGCCGATGCCGATTTGATTGTGGAAGCGGCGTTCGAGGACATGGCGGTGAAGCAGGACATCTTTCGCACGCTTGATCGATTTGCCAAACCCGGTGCGATCCTGGCTAGCAATACGTCTTATCTTGACGTCGACGGCCTCGCCGCCGTTACCGGGCGTGCTGGTGACGTGATCGGGCTCCACTTCTTCAGCCCGGCCAATGTGATGCGGCTGATAGAAGTGGTGCGTGCCTCCGAGACGACGCCGGCGGTCTTGGCCACAAGCCTTGATCTTGCACGCAAGATCGGTAAGTTGCCGGTGACGGTAGGAGTTTGTTTCGGGTTCGTCGGCAATCGAATGCTCGCCCGTCGCAGCGCTGCGGCTGAGCGCCTGCTTCTCGACGGTGCGCTGCCCTACGAGGTTGACGCGGCTGTGACGCAGTTCGGCTTCCGCATGGGTCCGTTCGCGATGGCTGATCTCGCTGGCCTTGACATCGGTTGGCGCACCCGCAAGGCAACGGGTGCAAGAGCCCCTGTTGCTGATGCGCTGTGTGAAATGGGCCGCTTCGGCCAGAAGACCGGCCGTGGCTTCTACCTCTATCCCGACGGCGCTCGAACCGGGGAGCGTGATCCTGACGTCGAGCGACTCATTGTCGAGATCTCAGCCGCACGTGGGATCAAGCAGGTTGCCTTCACGGTTGAGGAGATCATCAAGCGATTGATGTATCCGATGGTCAACGAGGGCGCGCGCATTCTCGAGGACCATATCGCCGCCCGTTCGAGCGACATCGATGTCGTATGGCTTAACGGCTACAACTGGCCGGCCTGGCGCGGTGGCCCGATGTATTGGGCCGAACAGGAGGGTCTTGCCAGCATCGCGACCGACCTGACCGTCTTCGCGAAAGAAACTGGCGATGAGACGCAGCGCCCGGCCGAACTGCTGGTCCGGCTGGCGGCCGAAGGCGGCACGTTCGCAAGCCTCGGCGCCGCGTCGTGAGCGGTCTCGACGCCAGGAC
>CAXUCM010000042.1:0-1482 GCA_964249315.1 uncultured Acetobacteraceae bacterium
ATCCAGCCATCGTGCGGGGCGCGGATCACCGTCCATTCCAGGTCGAGGTTGGCGGTGTCGAGCTGTGCCTGGGCCTGCGCCAGCGAGCCGGCCTGCTGGGTGATGCGGCTGCCGGTATTGCCGATATTCGCATCGATCGGGGTGTTCTGCTCGACCTGGCCTTCCGCCTGCGCCACCTGGCCCTGCGCCTGCTTGAGGGATGCGGTGGACTGGTCGATCGCCTGCTGCGTGGTGGCGGCATGCGCGATGCTGTGCTGGCGCTTGTACTCGGTCTCGGCGTTGACTTCCGCCGCCTGCGAGATCAGCAACTGGCCCTGGGCCTGCTTGAGCTGCCCCGGGAAGTTCTTGCGGGCGACCTCGACGGAGAACCTGGCTCCCTCCAGCTGGCCTTCGGCCTGTTGCACCGAGGCCATCGCCTGGTCGCGGCTGGCCTTGTAGTTGCGCGGATCGATGCGCATCAGCACCTGGCCCTGGTGGACGAACTGGTTGTCGTTGACGTCAAGCTCGGTCACGTAGCCGGCGACGTGCGGCGAGATGGTGATGGTGCGTCCGGCGGTAAAGGCGTCGTCGGTATCCACCTCGAAGCGGGTCAGCCACCAGTACGAGACGCCGCCGATCAGCACGACCGCAACGAAGACGACCAGGCTGAGCCGCACCCAGGGGCGGGTCTTCTGCCGCTGCTCCTCCTGCTTGCGCTCCTGCTCCTGTTGCTGCTTCTTCTCGTCGCCGTCCTGGCCCTGCTCGGACCCGCCGGAAGCCTTCTCATCCGCCATCCACGTCTCCAAGACGGTCGCAAAACGGCGCCGGCGAGGCGACTGACCGACCCGTTCGGTCAGTTCTTGGCATGAAGCCGGCAAGGCGGCAACCGACGGATCGCTTGCACAGGCTCGTCGGAGGTGCTCCGGCCTGGTGCACTCGTTACATTTTGAAGCGTGCTACACCGGTGCGAGTTACCGCGACGGTGCATGATGAGGGCCCATGTCGCAGAGGATGTCCGCATGCTGATCAACCGCACCCTTCTCGCCGCCGCCGTGACGGCAGCCCTTGCCGCCAGCGTCGGCGCATCCGCGCAGGATGGCCGCCCTGGCGCCGAGCACGGCTTCGCTCAGGTGCTCCGGTCGGTGCAGCTCAGCGCGGACCAGAAGAGCCAGGTCCACCAGATCATGCGCAGCGCCCGCACCCAGGATGCGCCTCAGCTCGCCCAGCTGCAGGCGCTGCACCAGCAGATCGAGGCGACCCTGCTCTCGGCCGGGACCGTCACCGCGGCACAGATCGCGCCGTTGCAGCAGCAGGTGGAGACGCTCCGCCAGCAGCTCGATGCCAGCCACATCCAGACTGCGCTCGCGATCCGCGCGGTGATGACCAGCGCCCAGCTCGCCACCGCCTCCAGCACGCAGGCCAAGCTCGCGAGCCTGCATCAGCAGGAGCACGCCATCCTCACATCCTCGCCCGTCGCAAGCCCCGAGTAGGCCCCGAGTAGGC
>CAXUCM010000042.1:1582-14989 GCA_964249315.1 uncultured Acetobacteraceae bacterium
CACGCCATCCTCACATCCTCGCCCGTCGCAAGCCCCGAGTAGGCCCCGAGTAGGCTGGGCCTCCGCCCCGGACTTGAGGCGGAGCCCCGACCTCAACCCTCCGCCGCCTCGGTCATCTGGGTCTGTTCCCCCAGACCCTCGATGCCGAGGCGCATGGTCTGGCCCGGACGCAGGAACACCGGCTCCGGCTTGATCCCCATGCCGACCCCGGGCGGCGTGCCGGTGGTGATGATGTCGCCCGGCTGCAGGCTCATGAACTGCGAGATGTACGAGACCAGCGTCCGCACGCCGAAGATCATCGTCCGGGTCGAGCCCTGCTGCCGCGCCACCCCGTCCACGCTCAGCCACATCGACAGCGCCTGCGGGTCGGCGATCTCGTCGCGTGTCACCAGCCAGGGTCCGATCGGCCCGAAACTGTCGGCCGACTTGCCTTTGGTCCACTGTCCGCCACGCTCGGTCTGGAAGGCGCGTTCGGAGACGTCGTTGACCAGGCAATAGCCCGCGACGTGCGTCATCGCATCCGCCTCGGCCACGTAGCGCGCCTCGGTGCCGATGACCACGCCGAGTTCCACCTCCCAGTCGGTCTTCCGGGCGCCACGCGGCAGGATCACCGGGTCGTTCGGTCCGCTGATCGCGCTCGTGGCCTTCATGAACAGGATCGGCTCCGCCGGGATCGCGGCCCCCGTCTCCGCGGCGTGATCCGCGTAGTTCAAGCCGATGCCGAGGAACTTGCCGATGCGGCCGACGCACGGCCCGAGACGCGGTGTGCCGGGCACCTCGGGCAGCGAGGCCGGATCGAGTGCCGCCAGACGCTGCAGGCCGGCCGGTTCCAGCACCGCGCCGGCGACGTCGTCGATATGCGCGGAGAGATCACGCATACGGCCCTGCGCATCGAGCAGCCCGGGCCGCTCCCGGCCGGCGGGACCATAGCGAAGCAGCTTCATGACGCCTGGTGCTCCGGTTCGAGGATGGGCCGTCGCATCGGCAGGATGCGGCCGGGGCTGAGGATCTCGCCGGGATCGAGCAGCCGTTTCAATCCCTGCGCCAGCGACAGCGAGACCGGGTCGATCCGGGCCAGGAACGCCGCCTGCTTGAGCCGGCCGATCCCGTGCTCGGCGCTGATGCTGCCCTCGTAGCGGTCGAGCACCTCGAAGATGATCGCCTCCGCTTCGTGCAGCAATGCCGCGCGCGCCTCGGCCTCGATGCCTGCGGACGGCACCAGGTTGAGGTGGATGTTGCCGTCGCCGACATGGCCGTAGGCAAGTGCCTGGCTGCCCACGCAGCGTTGGCGCAGCAGCGGCAGGATCTCGGCCAGGAAGGCCGGGATCGAGGAGATCGGCAGCGAGACGTCGGTACGAAGGTACGGCGCGCCCTGACCCTGCGTCTCGACCATCGTCTCGCGCAGCCGCCAGAGCCGCGCCGCCTGCGCCTCGCTCGCGGCGATCACCGCGTCCGCCACCAGATCCCCGGCATTGACCAGCGCGTGCTCCATCACCGCACGCAGCTCGATGCCGGCGCCGCAGGACAGCTCGATCAGCGCGTAGGCCGGATAGGTCTCGGCGAACGGGTCGGCCAGCGCCGGGTCATCCCGCAACGACACCGCGATGCAGTCGCGCAGCAGCAGTTCGAAGGCTGTGACCAGGTCGCTGCCTTGGCGGCGCATATGCGCGTACAGCGCCATCGCATCGCGAGGCGAACGCACCCCGACCAGGGCGGTCTCGACCTGCTCCGGCTTGGGGAACAGCTTCAGCGCCGCCGCGGTGATGATGCCGAGCGTGCCCTCGCTGCCGATGAAGATCTGCTTGAGGTCGACGCCGCGATTGTCCTTGCGCAGCCGGCGCAGCCCGTCCCAGATGCTGCCGTCGGCGAGCACCACTTCCAGGCCCAGCACCAGGTCGCGGGTCATGCCGTAACGCAGCACGTTGAAGCCGCCGGCGTTGGTGGCGACGTTGCCGCCGATGCGGCTGCTGCCCTGCGCGCCGAAGCTGATCGGCAGGATGCAGCCTTCGGCCTCGGCCGCGTGCTTGGCGTCCTGGAGCACGCAACCCGCCTCGACGATCATGGTGAAGTCGACCGGCGAGACCATCCGCACGGCGCGCATGCGCTCCAGGCTGATCACCAGCTCCGTACCGTCGGTGGGCACCGCTGCGTTGACCAGGCCGGTCAATCCGCCCTGCGGCACCACCGGGATGCGATGCCGGCTGCAATGACGCAGGATGGTGGCGACCTGCTGCGCGTTTGCGGGTCGGGCCACCGCGAGCGGGCGGCCCTGATGATCGCCGGACCAGTCCCGCCCGTAGCGTTGCAGATCGTCGGTCTCGGTCAGCAGGGCCGTGTCCGGAAGCAAGGCTGCGAGATCCGCGAGGCCTTGCGAAGGCGGGAAGCTCATCCTCATGTTATCAGCCAGGCACGATGCCGGATCAAGCCGGGCGCCGATGCGGCGAGCCTGCCGGCCGGACGGCCGAGGGGGACGACATGGATGGCCAAGGCCGCGTGCAGCACATCCCGGTCGCCTTCGGTCGCGGCCATCTCGACGTCGCGGTACCGGCAGCTGCCCGCGCGCTGGTGATCCGCAAGCCCGCGCTGCGCAAGCTCATCGATCCGGCGGCCGCAGTGCATGCAGCGCTCGAACATCCGCTCGGCTGCGCGCCCTTGAGCATCCTGGCGCAGCAGCGCCGCAGCGCCTGCATCCTGATCTGCGACATCACCCGGCCGGTGCCGAACCGGCTGTTCCTGCGGCCAATGATCGAGACGATGATCGCCGCAGGGATCCCGCGCGAGGCGATCACGGTGCTGGTCGCGACCGGCCTGCACCGACCCAACGAGGGCGCCGAGCTGGCCGAGCTGGTCGGCGATGCCTGGGTGCTCGGGAACGTGCGCGTCGAGAACCATTTTGCCCGCGACGATGCGGCGCACGTGGATCTCGGCGTCACCGCCGCACGCGGCACACCGATCGGGATCGACCGCCGCTTCGTGCAGGCCGAGCTGCGTATCGCGACCGGGCTGGTCGAGCCGCATTTCATGGCGGGCTGGTCGGGCGGCCGCAAGGTGGTGGCACCCGGGGTCGCCCACCACGCCACCATCCGCACGTTCCATTCCTCCCGGTTCATGGAGGATCCGCTGGCGATCCAGTGCAACCTGGTCGGCAACCCGTTGCACGAGGAACAGCTGGAGATCGTGCGCCGCATCGGCGAGATCTACGCCCTGAACACCGTCATCGATGACGAGCGCGACCTGGCCGATGTCAATTTCGGCGAGATCATCCAGAGCCATCTCGCCGCGGTCGATTTCGTCGGCAGCGTCGCCACGGTGGCGGTGCCGCGACGTTTCCGCACGGTGGTGACGTCGGCTGCCGGCTGGCCGCTCGACAAGACCTACTACCAGACCGTCAAGGCGATGGTGACGCCGCTCGATATCCTCGCACCGGGCGGCACGCTCATCGTCGCGTCGGAATGCTCCGAGGGGATCGGTTCCGCGGAGTTCCGGGCGTCCCAGGAGCGTCTGCTCGCCCTCGGCATGGACGGGTTCCTCGACACGCTGAAGGCGAAGTCGCTCGCCGCGATCGACGAGTGGCAGACCGAGATGCAGCTCAAGCCGATGCGACTGGGCCGGGTGGCGCTCTACGCGACCGGACTCGATGCGGACGCACGCCGGATCACCGGTGTCGAGCCGATCGACGACGTGTCGGGGGCGATCGAGGCCAGCATCCGACGCCACGGCGATCCGCACGTCGCCTTCATCCCTGATGGTCCGTACGTCGTTCCCGTCTGTCGGCCGCTCTGAGAAGCCTGAGGTTTAGATCGGGGTTCCGCCAAAGGCTCGCCTCTGGAAACCTCTTATAGATGGATTCTCAAGGCTAAGCCTTGAGCGGGTCCAGGGCCGAGCCCTGGTCCATCTCGCGGAGCAGGACCGGCGACAGCAGGGTGGACAGCGATGGCTGGTCGCACCGCATCGCGCGCCCGATCGCCTCGGCCGGACACGGACGGCTGAACAGGTAGCCCTGCGCCTGGGTGCAGCCGGTAAGCTGGAGCAGCCTTGCCTGTGACGCCGTCTCCACCCCCTCGCCGGTCGTGTTCATGCCGAGGCTGCCGGCCATGCCGACGATGGCGCGGATGATCGCGATGGCGTCCTTGTTGACATCCAGGTCGCGCACGAACGACTGGTCGATCTTGACCTTGTCGAACGGAAACGAGCGGAGGTAGCCGAGCGAGGAATAGCCGGTGCCGAAATCGTCCAGCGCGATATGGATGCCGCGCGAACGCAGGGCATGCAGGCAGGCGACCGTCGTGTCCAGCGCATCGAGAAAGACGGATTCGGTAATCTCGAGCTCGAGGCGGTGCGGCGGCAGGCCGCTCTCTCCCAGCGCCTCGTCGATGAGGGCGAGCAGTCCAGGGTCGCGGAACTGCAGCGGTGAAAGATTGACCGCGACTCTCGCATTCCCGGCCCAGCCCGCTGCCTCCCGGCAGGCACGCCGCAGCACCCAGCCGCCGAGTGCGACGATCGATCCGCCTTCCTCGGCGGCCGGGATGAAGTCGGCCGGGGAGATGCGTCCTCGCAGCGGATGCTGCCAGCGCACCAGCGCTTCGGCAGCGATGATGCTCCCGCTCTCCATATCGATGATTGGCTGGAAATCGAGGATCAGCTCGCCGCGCTCGATCGCCAGCCGCAGCTCGACCTGCAGGCCATGCCGCTCCTGGGCTCGGGTCGCCATCGCCGTCTCGAAGAAGCGCCAGGTGCCGCGCCCATCTGCCTTGGCTTGATTGAGCGCCAGATCGGCCGCCCGCAGCACGTCCTCGGCGGTCTGACCGAGATCGGACGGCATGGCGATGCCGATGCTCAACGCAATCGAGGTCGAGACCGGGCCGAGCTGGTAGGACTCACCGACCCGGTCCGTCAGCCGCTGTGCCAGCACGGTGGCTGCGGCGGCATCGGAGCCGACCTGCAGCACGGCGAACTCGTCGTCGCCGAGGCGCGCCACGACGTCGCTCTCACGCAGGGAGGCGCGCAGACGACCGGCTACGGCGACCAGAAGCGCATCGCCGACGCCGCGGCCGAGCGTATCGTTTACCGACTTGAATCCGTCGAGATTGAGGCAGAGCACCGCGAACGGCGCGGAGCGAGCGCAGGCCTGTGCCAGCGCATCCTGGAACAGTGCCCGGTTCGGCAGGCCGGTCAGGCTGTCGTGGCGGGCGAGGAAGGCGATCCGCGCATCCGACCGCCGGGCCGAGGAAACATCCGAGCCGACGCCGCGATAGCCCTGAAAGCGGCCCTCGGCATCCAGCACCGGCTTGCCGGTCAGGCAGAGCCAACGCTCCGTCCCGGCGAAGCTGAGCAGCACCTGCAGTTCGCGGAAGGCGATCCGGTCGGAGAAGCAGTCGAGCAGCTTGCCCGCATCGTGCGACGCCGCCGCATCGATGCCGCCTGCTTCGATCCATCGCCGCATGGATGTGCCGTACAGGGAAGCGGGGTCGCAGCCCATGATCTGCGCCAGCCGGCCGGAGACACGATCCAGGCGGAGCTCGGCATCGGTCTCCCAGAGGAAGTCGCTGGCGTTCTCCTCGAAGTCACGCAGCTTCAGGCCGATGATGTCGCTGCGCGCCGCGAGTGCCGACTCGTTGAGGACGCGGCTGACGAAATCGCGGCTCTGGATCACCACGACGCCGCAGGTCATCAGCGCGTAGGTCATGATGAAGACGGCATGCGGGCCGACGATGCTCCCGTCGAGCATGAGGATGGGCAGCAGGATGCCTCCAGCACTGGTGACGGCGAACAGCAGCGCCATCGGCAGGACCGGCGCGAGCACGACGCTCGCGGAAATCAGGCCGACGGCGATGCAGGTGAGAAGCTGTCGCTGGTCCGGCGAGGCAGTCGGCATCAAGGCGACCGGTGCGCTGGCCCAGGCGGTGGCAAGCGCTGCGCTGACGCCGATCCGCACCCACAGCATACGCCGCGACGCCCGGCATCGGCCGCCGGTCAACCAGGCCCGCCGGCCGCGCATCGCCGCGGTGTGCAAACCGAGCAGCGCCGCCAGCAACGCCAGCAGATAGGCGTGCGACGCCGTATGCCAGAAGGCCGCCGCGATCATGATCCAGCACGCCATCGAACAGGCGGCGGTCAGGCCCGACCAGCGTGCGAGCACGATGAGCTGTTCACCGCGGAGATGGTCGGCGGCGAGGCGGCGCCGCGGCTTGCGTCGGCGCAGGCGGTTCGGGAGCAGAGTGTTCGACATCGGCTTCCCCCTCAGCGCCGTCGCAACATGCCAAAAAAAGGTAACGGATCCGTTAAGAACGTTGCTGACAGAAAACGACTGGTCGGGACGCCGGGCGCACCTTTAGGCACGCAAAGGGACGTTGCACCCGAGCCTTCAAGGCCAGGGCTCCGCCCTGGACCCGCTCAAGGCGCAGCCTTGAGAATCCGTTTATTCAAGAGGTTTCCAAAGGCGAGCCTTTGGCGGGGCTTGGGGCGGAGCCCCAATCTTAACCGGCTCGAAACGTCGAGCGCGGATAGACCCCGAGGATGCGAAGCTCGTCGGAGAAGAAGGCGAGCTCCTCGAGCGCGCGGCTTGGACCGGCATCGTCCGGATGACCGTCGATGTCGGCCATGAACTGGGTCGCGGTGAAGGCGCCGTCGAGCATGTAGCTTTCCAGTCGGGTCATGTTGACGCCGTTGGTGGCGAACCCTCCCAGCGCCTTGAACAGCGCGGCGGGTACGTTGCGGACGCGAAACAGGATCGTCGTCATCGTGCCGGCGATGCCGGGCGCCGGCGGCCGCGGCTCGCGGGCGGCGACGTAGAAGCGGGTGGTGTTGTGGGCGGCATCCTCGACGTTCCGGCGCAGGATCTGCAGGCCGTGCAGCTCGGCCGCGAGCGAGGAGGCGACCGCAGCTTCCTCCTTGCGGCCCCACTGCGCGACCAGGGCGGCAGCGCCCGCCGTGTCCGCCTCCATCACCGGCGTCAGCCCGAGCTCGCGGATCAGCTCGCGCACCTGGCCCATCGCCACCGGGTGGGTGTGCAGCCGCCTTATGTCGCCTAGGCTGGCTCCCGGCAGACCGATCAGGCAATGCTCCACGCGCTGGAAATGCTCGCCGACGATGTGCAGGCCGGCCTCCGGCAGCAGCGCATGGATGTCCGGCACGCGCCCGGCCAGGCTGTTCTCGCAAGCCAGCATGGCGAGGTCGGCGCCTTCGTCATGGATCGTCTCGATCGCGACGGCAAAGGTCGCGCAGGGCACGGTCGTGCAGCCGGGAAAGGCGTTGCGGCAGGCCAGGTCGGAATAGGCGCCGCGCTCGCCCTGGAAGGCGATCCGGGTCATCGCCGCAGTCCTGGCATCGTCATCCGGCGCCGTGCCCGGTCGAGGTCGTCCGGCGTGTCGACCCCGAACGGCGCCGCCTCGATGCGGGCGCAGCCGATGCGCATGCCGGCCTCGAGCGCGCGCAGCTGTTCGAGCTTCTCGCGTTGTTCGAGCAAGCTTCCCGGCAGCGCGACGAAGCGTGCCAGCGCGTCGCGGCGAAAGGCGTAGACGCCGACATGGTGCCAGCACGGGCCGTCCCCCCACGGGACCAGCGCGCGGGAGAAGTACAGCGCCTGCGCGATCGCAGCATCCGGCGCGAACGCGCAGACGACCTTGACCACCGACGCCGCGGCGGCCTCGTCGGCGCTGCGGATCGGCGTCACCAGGGTGCCGATATCGCAGGCGGGATCCTCGAGCGGCGCCAGCACGGCGCCGAGATCGGCGGGATCGATCCCGGGCAGGTCGCCCTGCAGGTTGATGATCACGTCGTGCCGGCCGTCCGGATCGAGCAGGCGCGCTGCCGCATGCACCCGGTCCGAACCGGACGGCAGCGCCGGATCGGTCATCACCGCGGTGCCGCCGGCGCCGCGGACGATGTCGGCCACTTCCGCCTCGCAGACGGCAACGGCCACCGGGCCGAGTGCGGCCTCCCGCGCGCGGTCGAGCACGTGCAGGATCATCGCGCGTCCGCCGATCTCGGCAAGCGGCTTGCCCGGCAGTCGCGTGGCGGCCATCCGGGCCGGTATCAGCAGCAGCGGGTTCATGCGGAGGCGGCCCCTACTCGAACGCGTGATGCGGCAGCGCGCGCATTGGAGCTGCCGAAGGCTTCCCATCGGGCGCCCGCCACCTTAGGAACGAGGCCGACCCCGTGCAACCGCTGGCGGGTGCGACAGGAGATCGGACGCGCGGATGGACAGTGTCGAGCTCAACAAGGTCATGGCCGCCTTCCTCACCGCCGGGATCGTGTTCGGCCTGGGTGGCGTGCTCGGCAGCAAGCTGATCCATTCCGAGCGTCCGGAGAAGCCCGCCTTCACCATCGTCAGCGCGCTGCCCGAGGGCGTGCCGTCAGGCCCGAAGGCGATCCCGATCGCGGCCCTGCTGGCGAGCGCCGATCCGTCGGTCGGGCAGGGCGACGCGGCCAAGCAGTGCGGCTCCTGCCACAGCTTCACCAAGGGCGGTGCCACGATGGTCGGGCCCAACCTGTACAACGTGATCGCGGCACCGATCGCCGAAGGTGCAGGCTACGACTTCTCCTCCGGTCTGAAGGCGCACAAGGGCAAGTGGACCTTCGACGACATGAACCTCTGGCTGAAGGACCCGAAGGGCTACGCGCCCGGCACCAAGATGGCCTTCGCCGGCATCAACAGCGACAAGCAGCGCGCCGACGTGATCGACTACCTGCGCACCCTCTCCGACAGCCCGCAGCCGCTGCCGCCGGTGCCCAAGGAGGCGCCGCAGGCGGTGGCGACCGCGGATAGCGGCGCACCGGCGACGGCGCCGGCCGGACCGCCGTTCGCGCAGCTGGTCGGACAGGCCGATCTCGGCGTCGGCACCCAGGCCTCGCAGCGCTATTGCGGCGCCTGCCACAGCTTCACCCAGGGCGGCGCCAACCTGGTCGGGCCGAACCTCTACAACGTCGTCGACCAGCCGATCGCCAAGGGCACCGACTACAGCTTCTCAGCGGCGCTGAAGGCGAAACACGCGGCCTGGTCGTACGACAACCTGAACGCCTGGCTGACCGACCCGAAAGGCTACGCACCGGGCACCAAGATGGCCTTCGCCGGCATCCCCAGCGAGAAGCAGCGTGCCGCCGTCGTCGCCTACCTGCGCAGCCTGTCGCCGAAACCGGCGCCGATCCCGGGCAGCGGCCCCGGCGGCGCCGACAAGGCGGGACAGAAATAGCAGCGGACCTGCGCGTGCAGGGCGCGGTGCCCGACGCGTGGCTCGCCGCGGCCGAGGCGGCGGCGGACGTCGCCGGCGAGGTGATCCGGCCGTGGTTCCGTGCCGCCCTGGTCGCCTCGGACAAGGCCGATGCCAGTCCGGTCACCATCGCCGACCGCAGCGCCGAGCAGGCGATGCGCGGCGTGCTGTGCGAACGGCTGCCCGGACACGGCATCCTCGGCGAGGAGTTCGGCCTCGAACGTCCGCAGGCGGCGCTGCGCTGGGTGCTCGATCCGCTCGACGGCACCCGCGCCTTCATCACCGGACGGCCCAGCTTCGGGGTGCTGGTGGCCCTGCTCGCGGACGGCGTTCCGGTGCTCGGCCTGATCGACCAGCCGATCACCGGCGAACGCTGGATCGGCGTGGCCGGCACGCCGACGCGCTTCGTCTCGCCCCTGCCGGGCACGCCGCGCACGCGCGCCTGCGCCGCGCTCGCCGAGGCGGAGCTGTCCTGCACCTCGCCGGAGATGCTGCAGGGGCCGGCGATTCCGCGCTGGCACGCGCTGCGACGGGCGGTGCGGCGCGCTTCCTGGGGCGGGGATTGCTACGCCTACGGGCTGCTCGCGCTCGGCCAGATCGACGTCATCGCCGAATGCGACATGAAGCCGTGGGACTGGGCGGCGCTGGTGCCGGTGGTCGAGGGCGCCGGCGGCCGCATCACCGACTGGCAGGGAGCGCCGCTGCGCGCGGAGGGCGACGGCAGCGTGCTCGCCGTGGGCGACCCTGCCCTGCTGGCGCCGGCGGTCCAGGCGCTGGCAAGCGGGGCCGCACTCGGCTAATCGCTCTGCGGCACAGCATCACTGGTGAAACCATGCCGAGCGAGCTCTCCCTGCCCAAGGACCGCATCCGGATCCTGCTGCTCGAAGGTGTGCACGAGAGCGCGGTCGAGCTGCTGCAGGCGAGCGGCTACGCCAGCATCACCCGGCTGGCGACGGCGCTGGAGGGCGCCGCCCTGCGCGAGGCGGTCGAAGGCGTGCACTTCGTCGGCATCCGCAGCCGCACCCAGCTGACCGCGGAGGTGTTCGAGGCGGCGCGCAAGCTGATCGCGGTCGGCTGCTTCTGCATCGGCACCAACCAGGTCGCACTCGACGCCGCCCGCGGCCGCGGCATCCCGGTGTTCAACGCGCCGTACAGCAACACCCGCTCGGTCGCCGAGATGGTGGTCGGCGAGATCATCATGCTGATGCGGCGGATCTTCCCCAAATCGGTCGCCGCCCACGCCGGCGCCTGGGACAAGTCCGCCGCCCGCAGCTGGGAGGTGCGCGGCAAGACGCTGGGCATCGTCGGCTACGGCAGCATCGGCAGCCAGCTCTCGGTGCTGGCCGAGGCGCTCGGCATGCGGGTGATCTACCACGACATCGTCGACAAGCTCGGCCATGGCAACGCCAGCGCCGCGCCGACCCTGGACGCGCTGCTGTCGCAGAGCGACGTGGTCAGCCTGCACGTGCCGGCGACGCCGGAGACGCGCCACCTGATCGGCGCGCCGCAGCTGGCGCGGATGCGGCCGGGCAGCTTCCTGCTGAACAATGCGCGCGGCCACGTCGTCGACCTCGACGCGCTGGCCGACGCCCTGCGCGCCGGGCATCTGCTGGGGGCCGCGATCGACGTGTTCCCGGTCGAGCCGAGCGGGAACGCCGAGCGGTTCGCGACCCCGCTGCAGGGTCTCGACAACGTCATCCTGACCCCGCATATCGGCGGCTCGACCGCCGAGGCGCAGGACCGGATCGGGGTGGAGGTGGCGCGCAAGCTGATCGCCTACAGCGATGTCGGCGCCACGCTGGGGGCGGTGAACTTCCCGGAGGTGCAGCTCCCGGCGCGGCCGCGCGGCACCCGCTTCATGCACGTGCATCGCAACGTCCCCGGCATCCTGGGCCGGATCAACGACGTGTTCTCGACCGCCAGGGTGAACATCGCGGCACAGTATCTCGAGACCGACAACGAGATCGGCTACGTCGTCGTCGAGGCCGACACCGACCGCGAGGATGCGAGCCAGCTACTCGACGCACTGCGCCACCTCGACGGCACCATACGCGCCCGGCTGCTCTACACGCGGGGCTGAGGCTGCCTTGGCACTCTGGCTAATGCATCCTTTGAGGCGGCCGTCGTAGGCGTAGACGTTCGGCAGAAACTACACTTGAAGGCCTCGGCATTCGACGCTTGGCGCAAGGTGTTCGTTCGAGCAACCTTGTCCTTGACCATCACAGTTTGAAAAACCATCATCTTCATATGAGCAGGAGTGAACTTCCCGTGACGTTCTTAGCGAGAATGTCGGCTGTTGGCAGGACACGGGCGAGCACTGCTTTTGGTTCTCTGCTGTCGTTTGCCGCCTCTGCTCATGCCTATCCGACAGTCCGTGCCTCAGCCATAACACACAAGGCCTGGTTCGGTGCGGGGCAGTCCATCTACAAGGCGGCCGAGCAACTTGAAACTCGATCCGCATTCCGGAAGTAGTCCGGTAACGACGCCTGACCAGCAAGATGTAACATTTTCTGGCGATATAACGCCGTCGGGGATCCGCCAGACTGATCCTCCGTCGCCGATCGCGACCATCCCGGTCCTCGCGACCAGGATGCAGATGGAGGCCCACGCTGGCCCGCTTCCACCGCCTGCCATGCTTGCCGGCTACGGCCAGATAGATCCATCTTTTCCGGATCGTATCATGGTCATGGCCGAGAAGAACGCGGAGACGGAGCGTAGGACCTCAGAACGAGCCCAGCTGTTCCAGCTTGCCGAGGAAGTTCTCGGCCGTGTTCTAGGATCTCTTTTTGCCACCATTGTGCTGGGAATGGCTGCCTGGTTAGCCATCCGTGGGCATGATGCTGTAGCTGGTGTGATGGCAGGCACGACTGTCCTCGGCGTAAGCATAGCGCTGATTACCGGGAAAAATCATAGCAGTTCGGGCCGTGTGGTCTCCGGTGGTGGCGATCCTTCATAGCCGCGGCGGGTAAGGCTTCCTTAACCATCCGCGGCGACAATGGGGCACAGGCCGGGCGACCGGTGCCCCATGGCGTCCGGAACCCCTCGCCCATGCCGATCGCGCGCGTCCGCAGCTTTGCCTTCTCCGGGATCGAGGCCGTTCCGGTCGAGGTGCAGGTGCAGATCTCCAACGGCCTGCCGGCCTTCCTGATCGTCGGGCTGGCCGACAAGGCGGTCGGCGAGGCGCGCGAGCGGGTCCGCGCGGCACTGACCGCGATGGGCCTGGCGCTGCCGCCGAAGCGCGTGCTGATCAACCTGGCCCCCGCCGACCTGCAGAAGGAGGGCAGCCATTTCGACCTCGGCATCGCGCTCGGCGTGCTCGCCGCGATGGAGGTGCTGCCGCGCGACGAGGTCGGCGCCTACGCCGCCATCGGCGAGCTGTCGCTCGACGGCCGGATCAACCCGGTCAACGGCGTGCTGCCGGCGGCCCTGGGCGCCAGCGCGGAGGCGATCGGACTGATCTGCGCCGCCGAGCAAGGCGGCGAGGCAGCCTGGGGCGGCGAGATCGAGGTGCTGGCCGCACCCGACCTGTTGTCGCTGGTCAATCATTTCCGCGGCATCCAGGTGCTGACGCCGCCCGAGCTTCCGGGCCTGGCGGAGGCTGCCCGGACGCTCGACCTGGCCGACGTGCGCGGCATGGAGACCGCCAAGCGGGCGCTCGAGATCGGTGCCGCCGGCGGTCACAGCCTGATGCTGATCGGACCGCCCGGTGCCGGCAAGTCGATGCTGGCGGCGCGCCTGCCCGGGCTGCTGCCGGACCTGTCTGCCAAGGAGGCGCTGGAGGTCAGCACCATCCACAGCATCGCCGGCCTGCTGCAGGACGGGAAGCTGGTGACCAGGCCGCCGTTCCGTGAACCGCATCACTCCGCGAGCCAGGCGGCGATCGTCGGCGGCGGCTGTGAACCGCCAATAACCTCTGGACTCGCCACTAACCGCTGGACTATTCCGGCATAGATATGGACGGTCCCACGGCGACTGGCGTACGAACCGGCCGGTTGTCCATCGAGGACGCCGCGTTCGATGGCTTCCCGGTGGATGGCGGCCTGTGGTGGCTTCGCTGGCTGGACTACGGCGCAGCCACGGCCACATCGCGCTCCTCGTTGCTGCACCTGCTGTTCTCCAGGTTGCCCGACGGGACACGGGAAGACGCCTTGCCCCTCCTCGACGTCGAAGTTGCGTCGCGCGCGAGCGTCTCTTGGCG
>CAXUCM010000042.1:14999-15350 GCA_964249315.1 uncultured Acetobacteraceae bacterium
GTGCCGAGGTTCACGTGGGTTGGCTGCCTGTGGTCAGGATCGGCCTGGTTGTCCGGGCCGGGAAGGCGATCGGCGAGCCCGCGAGGGTGATCGGCAAACTCGGCGCGGATGTGCAGCGCTTCCACTTCGACGCTTCCTCGGACGAGGAACGCGTGGAGTTGCTGCTCCATGCCGATACGGGGGCACTCGACCAACGCCGCCGCAGCCGCCTGATGACGTTCGGCGGCGAGCCATCGTTCGACTTCGGGGACCAGCCCGGGCTCCTCACGCCGAGGGAGTATCCGCTGCCGGGCATACGGGACGGGCGCCTCCTCTGCTTCGGCCCTAAGAGCAGGCCGGGCAAGCCTGTCG
>CAXUCM010000043.1:0-6393 GCA_964249315.1 uncultured Acetobacteraceae bacterium
GGTCCACCGTGACGTGATCGAAGCCCCGCTCGGAGAACAGGCGCGTGGCTGCATCGGAGATGCAGCGCCGCGTGGCGAGGCGCTTGCGGGAGCGGCGATCGGACGGGATTGACATGAAGCCTCCCTTGACTCATTTATGTACTAAGTACACATTAGGACAAAGTACATGATTGCATCGGTCGAGGCGGAGGTCGAGCTGGATGTCGACGTCGTGGTCGTGGGCGCCGGCCCGGTCGGGTTGCTGACCGCCATCGAGCTGACCCTGGGCGGCGTGCGCGTCCTCGTGCTGGAGCGTCTGGCCGCCGCGAGCACGGCGATGAAGGCGCTGGGCCTGGGAGCGCTCGGCAGCGAGGCGTTGCAGCGTCGCGGGATGAAGGCCGCGATCGACGCCGCGGAGGCGCGCAGCCTCGCGGCGATGCAGGCGTTCATGGATCAGCCCGGCGCGCAGCCGCGTGGCCGGGCGTCGATGTTCAGCGGCCATTTCGCAGGCTTGTCGCTGATCCGGAAGGACGCGCAGCGGGAGCCGGAACGCGGTGCCCGCATCGTGGACCAGCAGGGCGTGGAGGCCATGCTGGCCGACCGGGTGCGCGCGCTCGGCATCCCGGTGCGCCGGGCGTGCGAGGTCGTCGGCATCGAGCAGCGGGCGGACCACGTCGATGTCGCATGGCAGTCCTCGACCGGCGAGGGCCGCCTCCGCTGCTCCCACCTGGTCGGCTGCGACGGCGGACGCGGCCGCATCCGCAGGATGGCCGGCTTCGACTTTCCCGGCACGCCCGCGACGTCGACCTTCTACCAGGCCGTCGCCGAGATCGACCATCCCGAACGCCTGCTTCCGGTCGGCTGGCACCGCACAACGGGCGGCGTTTTCGCCTACGGACCGATCCCCGGCCGGTTGTTCATGCTGGACTTCAGCGGTCCGCCCGCAGACCGCCGGGCGCCGGTCACCCGCGAGGAGGTCGAAGCCGTGCTGCGCCGTGTCAGCGGCACCGATGTCCGGGTGAGGGCGCTCGACACCGCGAGCCGGTGGGCGGACAACACCCGGCTCGTCGACATCTATCGCCGAGGCCGGGTGCTACTCGCCGGCGATGCGGCGCACGTCCACTCGCCGTTCGGCGGCCAGGGACTGAGCCTCGGGCTCACGGACGCCGCGAACCTCGGCTGGAAGCTCGCCGCGGTGGTGCGCGGCGAGATGCCGGAGAGCCTGCTCGATACCTACACGGCCGAGCGGCGACCCGCCGCAGCCGCCGTCTTGGCCAACACCCTTGCCCAGGTCGCCATCATGCGGCCCGATCCGCAGGCGGGCGCGATGCGCGAGATCGTGGCGGACCTGATGCGGCTCGACGAGGTCAACCGGCGCATCGGCGAGATGATGAGCGGCCTGTCCACGCGTTACGACCTCGGATCGGAAGACGGCGACGTCGGACGGCTGATCGGCGACAGGCCGCTCGGTCGCGGCGATGCCGACCTCCGGCTCTTCGACGCCATGCAGGACGGCAGCGCCGTCCTTCTCGATGCCTCGGCCGACGGTAGCGCCTCCGGCCTCGCCGCCGCCGCCGCGCCGAGGATCCGTCGCCTGGCCGTCCGCGCCGGGCCGTCGATGCTGATCCGTCCCGACGGCTGCATCGCCTGGATCGACGAGGCGGACGGCACGCGGGGCCTGGAGGAAGTGCTGCGCCGCTGGTTCAAGCCGGCAAATGACGGCCGTGCGACGGCCGGCCCCGGCCAGCGACCGGCGGCCGCCATGGTTCTTCCCGGCGCGGCGCCCTAAGATCCTGGCGGCACCCGCGGGCTCCGCGCCGCGCCCACGCGACCGCCGGCGTCTTGGACCCGGCGAGCTTATCGCCGCCCCGGGTGCGTGGTATCGGTTCGTCGCCATGCTCGTGCGGCACCTCTCCTACTTCTCGACGCTCGCGCGGGTGCAGCATTTCGCCCGGGCGGCCGAGGCGTGCAACGTCACGCAATCGACGCTCTCGGCGGCGATCCGCAAGCTCGAGGCGGACCTGCAGGTCCCGCTCGTGCTCCGCAGCCACCGCTTCCTCGGCCTCACCCTGGAGGGCGAGCACCTGCTGGCCTGGGCACATCAGATCCTGACCGACTACGACAGCCTGCGCGAGGAGCTCTCCGACCTGCGCGGCGGCCTGACCGGCACGCTCAGGCTCGGCGTGGTCCCGGCCGCGATGGGCGCGGTCGGCTTCCTGACCACGCGCTTCTGCGCGGCGCATCCGGGCGCCTTCGTGTCGATCCGCTCGCTGTCCTCGCGGGAGATCCAGGGCCGCCTGGACAGCTTCGAGATCGAGGCCGGGCTCACCTACCTGGAGAACGAGCCGCTCGAGCACGTCCGCCGCCTGCCGCTGTACTCCGAGCGCTACATCCTGGCGATGCGCGCCGACCATCCGCTCGCCGGGGAGGCGTCGGTCAGCTGGGCGGAGGCGGTCCGTCACCGTCTCTGCCTGCTCAGCGAGGACATGCAGAACCGGCGCATCCTCGACAAGCTGATCGCCTCGCTCGGGCTGGTGATGAGCCCGGTGGTGGTCAGCAACTCGTTCCTCGGCATCTGCGCGCATCTCCGCCAGGGCGGCTTCGCCAGCATCGTGCCGCACACCTTCCACTACCTGCTGGGCCGGAGCGACGACCTCGTCATGCTCGACCTCGTCGAGCCGGCGCATCGCGAGGCGGTCGGCCTGATCCTGTCGGATCGCGATCCGATGCCGCCGATGGCGGCGGCGCTGTACCGGGTGGCGCTGGACCTCGATCTGGAATCGGCCTTCTCGATGCATGGCACCGGTCCGGAGCACTGATCGAGAACGTCGATCAGACCATCGAAGAGTTTCGTTTGTCGCCCCGGCCGATCGCGCCGAGCCTGCGCGAGCTCAGGTGAGGGGCTCGATGATGGCCAAGATTGTAATCGTTCTCTACGACGACCCGGTCGAGGGGTATCCGACCAGCTACGCGCGCGAGACCGTGCCGACGATCGCCGGCTACTCGAACGGCCAGACGGTACCGTCGCCCAAGTCGATCGACTTCACCCCGGGCGAGCTGCTCGGCAGCGTCACCGGCGCGCTCGGCCTGCGCACCTACCTCGAAGGACTCGGCCACACCCTGGTCGTCACCTCCGACAAGGAGGGCCCGGACTCCGTGCTCGACCAGCACCTGCACGACGCCGAGATCGTGATCTCGCAGCCGTTCTGGCCGGCCTACCTGACTGCCGAGCGGATCGCGCGCGCGCCGAAGCTGAAGCTTGCCGTTACCGCCGGCATCGGCTCGGATCATGTCGACCTCGATGCGGCGATCGCGCACGGGATAACGGTGGCGGAAGTCACCTTCTCGAACTCGGTCAGCGTCGCCGAACACGTCGTCATGATGATCCTCGGGCTCGTGCGCAACTACATCCCGTCCTACCAGTGGGTGGTGAAGGGCGGCTGGAACATCGCCGACTGCGTGGCGCGCTCGTACGACGTCGAGGGCATGCATGTCGGCACCGTGGCCGCCGGGCGCATCGGACTGGCCGTGCTGCGTCGGCTCAAGCCGTTCGACATGCACCTGCACTATTTCGACCGGCACCGGCTCCCCGAGAGCGTCGAGCAGGAGCTCGGCCTCACCTGGCATCCCACGGTGCAGGACATGGTCGGGGTCTGCGACGTGGTGACGATCAACTGCCCGCTGCATCCGGAGACCGAGAACCTGTTCGACGCGGCGATGCTGTCGAAGATGAAGCGCGGCGCCTATCTGGTGAATACCGCACGTGCGCGCATCGTCGATCGCGACGCCATCGTCGCGGCACTCGAGAGTGGTCAGCTCGCGGGCTATGCCGGCGACGTCTGGTATCCGCAGCCGGCGCCGAAGGACCATCCGTGGCGCACGATGCCGTATCACGGCATGACGCCGCACATCTCGGGCACCTCGCTGTCGGCCCAGGCCCGCTACGCGGCGGGCACACGCGAGATCCTGGAATGCTGGTTCGAGGAGCGGCCGATCCGCGACGAGTACCTGATCGTCGATGGCGGCAAGCTCGCCGGCGTCGGCGCGCGTTCCTACAGCGTCAAGCCGGGCTGAGGCTACGGGGAAAGGAGCTGCGATGCGCCGCGAACAGTTGACGGAGAAGCTTCTCGACATCAAGCGCGAGAAGGGATGGAGCTGGGCCTACATCCAGGAGCAGATCGGCGGCGTCTCGCCGGTCCTGATCACTGCCGCCTGCATGGGCCAGATGAAGCTGCCGCGTGCACAGGCACGCAAGGCGGCCGAACTGTTCGGCCTGTCGGAGTCCGAACAGCGGCTGCTCAACGAGGCGCCCTATCGCGGTGCCGCCAGTCCGATGCCGCCGACCGATCCGCTGATCTACCGGTTCTACGAACTCGTCATGGTCTACGGCAGCACCTGGAAGGAAATGATCCAGGAGGAGTTCGGCGACGGCATCATGTCGGCGATCGACTTCGACATGACGATGCAGCGGGAGCCCAGCAACAAGGGCGACCGCGTCAAGCTGACGATGTCCGGCAAGTTCCTTCCGTACAAATATTACGGTGCCGAACCAGATGTCCCCGAGGACGGCTCGAAAGACAAGCCTGTCAAAGGCTGACATTGGAGACCATTCGTGCAAGTCACGTCCATTGCAGGACGCGGTCCGACGGACGCGCATCGTCCCGGGTTGTTGTCGCGTGCCCGGATCGTCGCACCCCCGGGCTATAATCGCTGGCTCGTCCCGCCCGCGGCCTTGATGATGCATCTGTGCATCGGCATGGTCTACGGCCTGTCGGTGTTCTGGCTGCCGCTCTCGCACGCCCTGGCGCACGGCGGCAACCTTGCCTGCTCGCGCCTGGGCGTGCTCCCGGCGCTGACCACCACCACCTGCGACTGGCGGGTCAGCGACCTGGTCGTGGTGTTCAGCATCGGCATCGTCGTGCTCGGGGTTTCCGCGGCCCTGTTCGGCGGCTGGCTCGAACGCGCCGGCCCACGCAAGGCGGGGGTGGTCGCGGCGATGTGCTGGGGCGGCGGCTTCCTGATCGGCGCGCTGGGGATCCGGCTTCACCAGCTCTGGCTGGTCTGGCTCGGGATCGGCCTGGTCGGCGGCCTCGGGCTCGGTCTCGGCTACATCTCGCCGGTCTCGACGCTGATCAAGTGGTTTCCGGATCGTCGCGGCATGGCCACCGGCATGGCGATCATGGGGTTCGGCGGCGGCGCGATGATCGGATCGCCGCTCGCCACCCTGCTGATCAACCACTACAAGGGACCCGCCGGCGTCGGCGTCTGGCAGACCCTCGTGGTCATGGGCCTGGGCTACCTGCTGTTCATGCTCGCCGGCGCCTTTTCCTATCGCGTGCCGCCGGCAGGATGGCGCCCCGACGGCTGGGTCCCGACGGCCGCCACCAGCACGATGATCGCCGCGAGCCATGTCGCGCTCCGTGATGCCCACAAGACCCGCCAGTTCTGGCTGCTCTGGCTGATGCTGTGCCTCAACGTGTCGGCGGGCATCGGCGTGCTGGCGCTGGCCTCGCCGATGTTCCAGGAGATCTTCGCAGGCTCCCTGATCGGCCGCCCGCATGCCGCCCTGTCGACGCTCGATGCCGCGGCAAGGAACCGGGTCGCCGTCATCGCCGCCGGCTTCGTCGGGCTGCTCTCCCTGTTCAACATCCTCGGCCGCTTCTTCTGGGCGTCGATCTCCGACCGCATCGGTCGCAAGCTCACCTACGCGATGCTGTTCGCCATCGGGCTGGTGCTCTACGCCGCGGCGCCCTGGGCGGCCGGTCTCGGCTCGCGGGCGCTGTTCGTGCTGTTCTTCTGCATCATCCTGTCGATGTATGGCGGCGGCTTCGCCACGATCCCGGCCTATCTCGCCGACATCTTCGGCACGCAGTTCGTCGGCGCGATCCATGGCCGCCTGCTGACGGCCTGGTCCACCGCCGGCATCGTCGGGCCGCTGATCGTCACGCAGATCCGGCAGCTGCAGCTGGCCGCCGGCGTGCAGGGTGCGGCACTCTACGGGCGGACCCTGTACGTGCTCGCCGGCTTTCTCGCCGCCGGCCTGCTCGCCAACCTGGCCGTGCGTCCGCTCGCATCGCGCTGGTTCGTGGCCAGTCCGGACCGCACCGGGACGATGCCGGCCGCAATCGTCGAGGAACGCACCGGCTCGTTCGGAATCGGGCGTGGCGGCCTCGACGCCGATGCCGTGATCGCCTGGACCATCGTCGGACTGCCGATCCTCTGGGGCGTGTGGATCACGCTCTCCAAGGCCTTGATCATCGTCGAATAAGGCGAGCAGCACGGAGAAGACGCCATGACCGATGACATCGTCGCCGACGGCATCGCCGACGCGCAGAAGCAGCCGACACGGACGGGCGCGAAGGCCCGTCGGCGCGGCGTACTGACCGGGCTGGCGCTCGGCGCCGGCAGTCTCGG
>CAXUCM010000043.1:6403-7527 GCA_964249315.1 uncultured Acetobacteraceae bacterium
CAGCTTCGCGGACTCGCACGTGCGCCAGGAGAGCGGCGGCTGGACGCGCCAGGTCACGCAGCGCGAGCTGGGCGTGTCGACGAGCATCGCCGGCGTGAACATGCGCCTCAACGCCGGCGGCATCCGTGAACTGCACTGGCACAAGGAAGCCGAGTGGTCCTACGTGCTCTATGGAAGTGCCCGGATCACCGCGATCGATGCGAGCGGCGGCAGTTTCGTCGACGATGTCGGCGTCGGCGACCTCTGGTATTTCCCGCCGGGCATCCCGCACTCGATACAGGGCCTCGGTCCGGACGGATGCGAGTTCCTGCTGGTGTTCGACAATGGCGGCTTCGACGAGGACAGCACCTTCCTGCTGAGCGACTGGTTCAAGCACGTGCCGAACGACGTGCTCGCCAAGAATTTCGGCATCTCCGGCGACCAGCTCCGCGACACGCCCGATCCGAGCAAGCTCTACATCTTCAAGTCGCCGGTGCCCGGACCGCTCGGTCCGGACCGGTTGGCGGGTGCGCAACCGGTGCCGGAGAGCTTCAGCCACAAGATGCTGGCGCAGACGCCGATCAGCACGCGCAGCGGCAAGGTGCGGATCACCGACTCGTCGAACTTCCCGGCCTCGAAGGCGATCGCCTCGGCCCTGGTCGAGATCGAGCCGGGCGGCCTGCGCGAACTGCACTGGCATCCGAACACCGATGAATGGCAGTACTACATCGAGGGCAGCGGACGCATGGGCGTGTTCGGCAGCAACGGCCAGGCGCGCACGTTCGACTACAAGGCGGGCGACGTCGGCTACGTCCCGTTCGCGATGGGGCACTACGTCGAGAACACCGGCAGCACGACGCTGCGCTTCCTGGAGATGTTCAAGAGCAGCTACTATGCCGACCTGTCCCTGAACCAGTGGCTGGCACTGACGCCGTCGGCACTGGTGGACAATCACCTGCATCGCAGCCAGCACTTCATGGATGCGCTGCGCAAGGAGAAGCGGCCGGTGGTTCCGGCTTGAGAACGTCGTACCATCGCGCGTCGTTGTCGACGTGACCAGGGTTAAGGTTGGGGCTCTGCCTCAAGCCCCGCCAAAGGCCCGCCTTTGGAAGCCTCTTTCAAAGCTCTCGTCGCGAAGAGGGTCG
>CAXUCM010000043.1:7627-15340 GCA_964249315.1 uncultured Acetobacteraceae bacterium
CGCGACATCGACCATCCCTGCTCCTGACAAGATGCCTTCCCTTTGATCGACCCAAGCATGACCAGGGAACTCTTGCCAGCCGCAGCGCCGTTGCCAGGCGGCACTCGATCTCTCCGGCCGATGGAACTTCGCCCCATATCGAACATTGGGCAGTACGGACATCAGGGCTGGATTTCCCATGCCGACGATCGCGAAGCCCGCGCGCAGCTGGCTATTCACGCCCGGGAATCGGCCGGAGCGCTTCAGCAAGGCATCCGAGATCGGGGCGGACGTCCTCATCATCGACCTGGAAGATGCCGTCGCACCCGCCGACAAGACGTCGGCTCGCGCCGCAGCGCTGACATATCTGTCCGACCCGGCCGACGACGCCATCCAGCGAGCGCTTCGAATCAACGGTCTGGACACGCAGGCCGGTCTCGCCGACATCACGGCGCTGCTCGACTCTCACGCCGAACCCGATTTCATCCTGCTTCCCAAGACGGAAAGTGCGGGGCATCTCCAGATCCTGGATCGCCTGCTCACCACCGCCAGGCATGGGGCCCGCCTGCTTGGTCTCATCGAGAGCGCCCGCGGCCTGGCAGCGATCGACGCCATTGCGGCATCCGGTCCTCGCCTCGCAGGCTTGATGCTGGGTGCTGCCGACATGGCCGCCGATCTCGGCATCGCGACGGCCTGGGCGCCGCTCATGCACGTGCGCGCGCGCATCGTGCATGCCTGCGCTCTGGCGGGCGTGATGCCGATCGATACGCCGTTCTTCGACGTGCATGACCAAGACGGCCTGTCGCGAGAGGTGGCAGATGCCGTCGCATTCGGCTTCCCGGCAAAGGCCGCCATCCATCCCGGCCAGGTCGCGACGATCAACGCGGCGCTGACGCCCGACGACAAGGCGGTCGCGCATGCCCGAGCGGTCCTTGCCGCGAACAGCAAGGGGGTTGGGATCGTGGACGGCCAGATGATCGACGAGGCCGTCGCCCGCAAGGCGCGACGCATCCTCGCTGCCGCCGGGCAGACATAATCTTCCGCGAAGCCCTCAACATCGCCGAACGCAGCCGTGAAGGAACACACGCATGGATGCTCTGCTGCCTGCCTACAAGTCCGTCGGTGAACGCCGCTACCGCGAGACATCCGGTCTGTATTGGGAGGATTTCGAACCGGGAGACGTCTTCGAGCATCGTCCCGGTCGCACCGTGCTCGACGTCGACAACACCTACTTCACGTTGCTGACCCTCAACGTCCAGCAGGTCCATTTCGACGCCGCCTATGCCGCCAAGACCGAATGGAAGCGGATGCTGGTGGACAGCACCTTCACCCTGGCCCTGCTCACCGGAATGAGCGTGCGCACCGTCAGCGCCAAGGTCGTCGCCAATCTGGGTTGGGACAAGGTCAAGGCGACGCATCCGGTTTTCGCCGGCGACACGCTCTATGCCGAAAGCACGGTGCTGCACAAACGGGAGTCGGAAAGCCGGCCGACCCAGGGCATCGTCACCGTGTCCACGCGCGGGCTCAACCAGGACGGCAAGGAAGTGATGAGCTTCGAGCGCACCATGCTCGTCCATCGCCGCGGACATTCACCCGAGGAAGCCGCCGGCTATTGATCAGGACGCAGCGGAGCATCTCCGATGGATTTCGCGGACATCTACAAGAGCAAGCTGACCACGGCGGACGCGGCGATGGCGACGATCCCGTCGAACAGCCGAATGGCCATGGGCATGGCGATGGCGCAACCGCCGGCGCTGCTCCAGGCGCTGGCCGACCGGGCTCGCGCGGGTCAGGTCGAGGCCCTGCGGCTCTACTATTTCGAGGCAACCTCGGTTGCCGGCAGGACTGTGCTCGATTTCGATCTCGCCGACCGCATCGAGCCGTACTGCATGTTCGTCACGGCTTCCGACCGCGCTCTCATCAAGAAGAGCGTCGAGAACGCGCGCAAGGTGCTGCGCTACATTCCCAACAACTTCCACCAGGCGCCCCGGCTGCTGATCGACGAGATCGGCGTCGACAGCTTCGTGTGCACCGTGTCGCCGATGGATCAGCATGGGTACCTCTCCTTCGGCGTCGGCAATGACTACTCGTCGAAGGTGGCGCGTGCGGCAAAGCGGCTGATCGTCGAGGTCAACCGCCACATGCCCCGCGTGAGCGGATCCGGCGCGCAGATCCACGTCTCCGAATTGTCTTCCATCGTCGAGAACGACGTCCCGCTGCTCGAACTTCCCGTGCGAAGCGGCGGCCCGGAAGACGTGACCATCAGCAAGCTGATCGCAGAAATGGTGCCCGACGGCGCCTGTCTGCAGATGGGGGTGGGAGCGCTGCCCAACCTGGTGTGTGCCGCGCTGAAGGATCGCAACGATCTCGGCATCCATACCGAGGCGCTCTGCCCCGGCCTCGTCGAGCTGACGCTCGCCGGCAACATCACCAACCGCGCCAAGTCGCAGAACTACGGCAAGACGGTCTACACCTTCGCCATGGGCCAGAAATCCATGTACGACTTCCTCGACAACAATCCTTCGGTCGAGAGCTGGCCGGTCGACTACGTCAACGATCCGACCGTGATCGCCCGCAATGACGGCGTGATCTCGATCAACGGCACGATCGAGAT
This sequence comes from uncultured Acetobacteraceae bacterium, assembly GCA_964249315.1. Classification (GTDB taxonomy): domain Bacteria; phylum Pseudomonadota; class Alphaproteobacteria; order Acetobacterales; family Acetobacteraceae; genus Lichenicoccus. The sequence continues at coordinate 10,221 of CAXUCM010000043.1, forward strand.
CGACCTCACCGGTGCCTGCAACTCCGAGCATATGCTGGGCCACCAGTACAGCGCCTCGGGCGGCCAGCTCGACTTCGTCCGGGGCGCGTATGCCTCGAGGCGCGGCAAGTCGATCATCGCCGCGACATCGACCGCCGGGCACGGCAAGGTGTCCCGCATCGTCGCCAGGCTGAGCGGCCCGGTTACCACGCCCCGCATCGACACGCATTGGATCGTGACGGAGCATGGCGCCGTCAACCTGAAGGGCCTGTCCTCGACCGAGCGCGCCACCGCGCTCATCGGGCTCGCCCACCCGAACTTCCGGGACGGGCTCATGGCGTCGGCCAAAGAGCTGCATCTCGTCTGACGACGCGATTTTCGATCCGGCTCCGGCTCATGACACGCAAGGTGAATTGACATGGTGAAGACTGTCGCCGACCAGATGGTCGAAACGCTTGCCGCCGCGGGTGTCGAACGGATCTACGGCATCGTCGGCGACAGCCTCAACGGCTTCACCGATGCGCTGCGCCGGCACGGCGGCATCACCTGGCTGCACACCCGTCACGAGGAGGTCGCCGCCTTCGCGGCCGGTGCGGATGCGCACGTCACCGGCCAGCTGGCAGTCTGCGCCGGCAGCTGCGGACCGGGCAACCTGCATCTGATCAACGGCCTGTTCGATTGCCACCGCTCGCGCGTGCCCGTGGTCGCCATCGCCGCGCATATCCCGTCGCCCGAGATCGGTTCCGGTTTCTTCCAGGAGACCCACCCGGAACAGCTGTTCCTGGAATGCAGCAGCTATTGCGAACTGGTCGCCAATCCGGCGCAGATGCCGCGCGTGCTCGAGATCGCGATCCGGCGTGCCGTGGCGGAACGCTGCGTCTGCGTCCTCGTCATCCCCGGAGATACCGCGATGCGTCCGGCCGCCGAGGCGCCGATATCACGCGCGTCGGGGATGCTTCTGGCCCCACCGGCGATGGTGCCGGCCGCCGATACGATCAGCAAGCTGGCCGATCTGCTCAACGGGGCTGCGCGCGTCACCCTGCTGTGCGGCGGCGGCTGCGAAGGGGCGCACGGCGAGCTGCTGCAACTCGCCGAGGCGCTGCAGGCGCCGATCGTGCATGCGATTCGCGGCAAGGAGCATGTCGAGTGGGACAACCCCTACGACGTGGGCATGACCGGGCTGATCGGGTTTTCCTCCGGCTACTACGCGATGGGCGCCTGCGACGCGCTGCTGATGCTCGGGACCGACTTCCCCTACCGGCAATTCTTCCCGCACGACGCGCGCATCGCGCAAGTCGATCTGCGACCGGAGGCGATCGGGCGGCGCGTCCCGATCAAGCTCGGCGTGATCGGCGACATCCGTTCGACGGTGCAGGCCGTGCTTCCGCACGTGCGGGGGCAGCGAAGCGACAAGCACCTCAAGGCTTCGGTCGCCCACTACCAGGACGCCCGCCGCGGCCTCGACGAGCTGGCAGACGGCAAGCGGGGAGGCAAGCTCCACCCGCAGCACGTCGCCCGGGTGCTCAGCGAGCTGGCATCGGACGACGCCATCTTCACCTGCGATGTCGGCCTGCCGACGGTCTGGGCAGCGCGCTACCTGCGGATGAACGGGCGGCGCAGACTGGTCGGCTCGTTCTGGCACGGCTCCATGGCGAACGCGATGCCGCAGGCGCTCGGCGCCCAGGCCGCGTTTCCAGGCCGGCAGGTGGTGTCGCTTTCGGGCGATGGCGGCTTCACCATGCTGATGGGCGACCTGCTGTCGGCCAGGCAGCTCGGCCTGCCGATCAAGGTCGTGGTGTTCAACAACGGTGCGCTCGGCTTCATCGAGCTGGAGCAGAAATCATCGGGCTTCCTCGACACCGGAACCGGGCTCGACAATCCCGATTTCGCCGCGATGGCGAACGCGGCCGGCATCCACGGCATACGCATCGACGACCCCGCCGACGTGGAGTTAAAGCTGGCCGAAGCGCTGGCCCATCCCGGCCCGGTGCTGGTCGACGCGGTGGTCAATCGCATGGAACTCGCCATGCCGCCGAAGGTCACGGCCGAGATGGCCAAGGGCTTCACGCTCTACATGCTCAAGGCGGTGATGAGCGGGCGCGGCGACGAGGTGGTCGAACTCGCCCGCTCCAACCTCCTGCGGTAGCGCCTCGCGGCTCGATCGCTCAAGGCTCAGCCTTGAGAATCCTTGTAAAGGTTTCCAAAGGCGAGCCTCTGGCGGGGCTTGGGGCGAAGCCCCGACCGCAACCTTCACAAGGACAATCAGGATGCCGACGAGCGCCATCGACAGCCTCATCTTCCGCGACATCTTCGGCAGCAACGAAATGCGCGAGGTCTGGTCGGACGAGTTCCGCACGCAGAAATACCTCGACGGGGAAGCCGCACTCGCCCGCGCCCAGGCCTCTCTGGGCATCATCTCCGAGGGGGCCGCGGCCGAGATCACCCGCGTCTGCAAGGTCGAGAACATCGACTTCAAACGATACGCCGAAGAGACGCTGAACATCGGTTATCCGGTGCTCGGCATCGTCCACCAGATCGCCCAGCTGTGCCGGGGCGACGCCGGCAAATACTGCCACTGGGGCGCCACGACCCAGGACATCACCGACAGCGCCACGATCCTGCAGATCAAGGCATCGTTCGACATCATCGCTCGCGAACTGGATCGCGCCATCGCCGCCACCGCGAAGCTGGCGCGCGAGCATCGCGGCACGCCGATGGCCGGGCGTTCCAACCTGCAGCAGGCCGTGCCGATGACGTTCGGCTTCAAGATGGCCCGGCTGCTCGCCACCCTGCTGCGCCATAAGCAGCGGCTGATCGAGATCCGCCCCCGCATCGAAGTGTTCGAGTTCGGCGCCGCCGTCGGCACGCTGGCCTCGCTCGGCGACAAGGGGCTGGAGGTGCAGGTGGCGCTGGCCCGCGAGATCGGCCTGGCCCAGCCCGAGATCGCCTGGCACACCGAGCGCGACCGCATCGCCGAGGCCGGCTGCTTCGTCGGCCTGCTGACCGGCACGCTGGCCAAGTTCGCCACCGACCTCAAGCTGATGATGCAGACGGAGGTCGGCGAGGCGAGCGAGCCGTACGTCGCCAATCGCGGCTCCTCCTCCACCATGCCGCAGAAGCGCAACCCGATCTCGTGCTGCTACATCCATGCCTGCGCGGCCTCGGTGCGACAGGGCGTGGCGGCACTACTGGATGCGATGGTGGAAGATCATGAGCGCGCGACCGGCCCGTGGGAGATCGAGTGGATCGCCTTGCCGGACGTGTTCACGCTCGCCGGTGGCGCGCTGTCGCAGACCTGCTTCGTGCTGGAAGGCCTGGAGCTCCACGCCGACAAGATGCGCGCCAACCTCGACATGACGCGCGGGCTGGTCGTCTCGGAGGCGGTGATGATGGGCCTGGCGCCCAGGCTCGGCCGGGACCGCGCGCACGACGTGCTCTACGCGATCTGCCACGACCCGGCGATGGGCGACAGGAGCCTGACGGACCTGCTGCTCGCCCGCAAGGACGTGATGGCGGAGCTGTCCGAGGATGAAATCCGCAAGTTGACCGATCCGGAGCGCTATCTCGGCCTGTCGGCGGCGATGGTCGATCGCGTGCTGCAGCACGCAGGCTGACGTGGGAACGGGGAACGGGGAGCTGGGAGCGAGGCGGCCGGCGACCATGGGCGACCATGATGGACGTGATCCTGGGCGCGCTGCTGCCGGTCCACGGGATCGCCTTCGCCGGCCGCCTGCCGCAGGAGGTGGAGCTGCTGAGCGGCGGCTGGTCCGGTACATCTCGTCGCCCGACATCCGGCCGACGCTGGAGAAGATGGGGCTGCAGCCGCCGCGGCGGTGATCGGGAACGATCAGGCGCACCCGTCGAGTTCGCGGTAGCGCGGCAGCGCGGTGTCGATCGACCGGCCGTCGCGGATCACCGCGCGATCCGCCTGCGGCCGTGCCAGCAGCTCGTTCAGGCTGCGCGCGTCGAAGATGACGAGGTCGGCCGGCTGGCCGGCGCGCAGGCCCGCCTCGCCGCCCATCCAGCGTGCCGGGCGCTGCGTCACCGCCTCCGGCCAGTCGCCGAACGGATGGTCGAGATGACCGATCCGCACCGCCTGGTTGAACACCTCCAGCATGTCGAGATCGCCGTAGGCGTAGAACGGGTCGCGTGTGTTGTCGCTGGCCAGCATCACCGGCACCCCGGCGGCGTGCAGCTCCTGCAACAGCGTCACGCCGCGCCAGCGCGGGGTGCGGCCGGCCTGCCGGTCCATCAGATAAAGGTTGCAGAGCGGCAGGCTGACCACGCCGAGCCCGGCCGCCGCCGCCAGCGCGATGGTCCGGCGCGCACGTGCCGGCGGCTGCACGGCGAGGCTGCAGCAATGCCCGCACAGCACGCGACCCTTGAAGCGCCGGCGCAGCACCGTGCGCGCCACCTGCTCGAGCGCGGTGCCGGCGGCATCGGCGTTCTCGTCGACATGCAGGTCGAGATCGAGCCCGTACTGCGCCGCCAGCTCGAACAGCCGGTCGAGCCCCTCGGAAAGCCCGGGTTCGCGGATCGCCAGACCACCGAGGACGCCGCCCTCGGTGGACGCCACCTGACGCGCGATGGCGTGACCCTCGTCGCCCGCGTACTGGTCGAGCCGGCACAGCGAGACCGCCTGCAGTGCGATGCGTCCGCGCCAACGCGCCTGCACCTCGCGGAACAGCGGCCAGACCACGTCCCGGTGGCGGCCGGCCGTGTCGAGATGGGTGCGGATCGAGGCGGTGCCGTGCGCGAAGGCGCAGCGCAGCGTGAACTCCATGCGTGCCGCCATGTCCGCGCGGGTCCAGCGTGCCTCCCGGTCGCGCGCGGTCGCCGCCAGGGCGGCGGCGAAGCTGCCGTCCGGGTTGGGCTGGCGCGACCAGATCTGGCCCTTGTCGAGATGGGTATGCACGTCGTGCAGCGCCGGCCAGACCAGGCTGCCGTCGAGATCGGTCTCCGGCAGTCCGAGCTGCGGGATCCCGGCCTCGACCGCCTCGATGCGCCCGTGGCGCAGGAGGAGATCGACGCGCGCTGCGCCGAGCTGAGCCCGGCGCAGGATCTGCGCGGGCGCCTTGGGCAGCTTGAGGAACGGCGCGCTCATGCCAGTCAGCCTTGCACTTGACGCTTCAAGGCCAGGG
>CAXUCM010000044.1:0-2771 GCA_964249315.1 uncultured Acetobacteraceae bacterium
GCAGGACGGTCCGCGCCCACTCGGCCGCCTGCATCGGCTGACCGATCGCCGCCGCCTGTGGGTTCATGTCATTGCTCCAACCATGGTTGCCCGGCTCACATCTCCCTCAAAGGCGAGCCTCTGGAAACCTCCATCAAGCAAAAGGATTCTCAAGGCTGAGCCTTGAGCGGGTCCAGGGCAGAGCCCTGGCCTCGACCCTTGGGAACGGAGAAATCGAATGAAGCTTTATTGGGGTCCTCACACCTGCGCCATCGGCACGCACGTGTTGCTGGAGGAGATCGGCAAACCGTATGAGGCCGAGAAGATCGACGTGGAGGGCGGCGCCACCAAGCAGGACTGGTTCAAGGCGATCAATCCGAAGGGCAAGGTGCCGACGCTCGTGCTGGAGTCCGGCCGTGTGCTGACCGAGTTCGGTCCTATCGGCATCTGGCTGGCCCGCGCCAACCCCGAAGCCGGACTGCTGCCGACGGACCCCGACGAGGAGCTCCGCGCGTTGTCGATCATGGACTATGCCGTGGGCACGGTTCATGGCCAGGGCTTCGGCCGCATCTTTCTGCCCGCGAAGTTCGAACCGCAGGATCCGTTGCACCAGGGGCTCGGCCTGGGCCGAGGCTCGGTCAAGCGACAGGGCGAGACCCTGGTCACCGAAGCGTTCGCGATCCTGGACCGGGAGATGGAAGGTCACGACTGGGCGGCAGGCGGCGGTTTCGGCGTGGCGGACGCGGCGGTGTTCTACGTGACCCGCTGGGCCTCGCTGGCGGGGATCGACCTGCCGCCCAACCTCGCCTCGCATCTGCAACGGATGAAGGCGCGCCCCGCGGTGCGCCGGGTCATGGAGGTGTGGGGCGAGGCGTAGAGCAGTGCCTGTCAGGACTGGGATAGCCTCGATCTCTTGATCGAACCGAGGATGGTGCTGAAAGGGGTCACGTTCAACATCGATCGCTGACCGACGAAGTCCTTGAACTCGAGCCTGCCGACGCCCTCAAGGGAAAAGGGCTTGATGTCTTGCGGTGGGCGACTTTCTCGCCAGAGAACGGTCTGCCCGTGATTCTCCTGTATCGTCGCATAGGAGAATTGCTGCATGAACGTCTGGATGAAGAAAGGAACCTTGTAGACATCGCCCATCCAGGCCTGGTCCGCCAGAAGCCTGCCGTCGTGTCTGGCAAGGTATTCTCTCACCTGCACGAGCTCCGATACACTTGCCAGGCTGGCGTGGTAGCTTTCAGGCACCACGTCATCGACGATGATGACGCCTCGACGGTCGACAAACATGATGGCGTTCAGCAGATCCCGGATCGTCTGCTCCGCAACATGCAGACCATCGAGAAATATGACGTCGAAGACGTCGCCGTTTCGCACCCTCTCGGCGAAATACACGTCGCTCGTGACTTCGTGGAACTCGACGCTTCGCTCCCGATCCGAGCGGTTCTCGAACTTGAAATTGAACTTCGGATCGACCGCGACCTTCCGCGTGGCGTTGAGCGGCATGAAGGTGTCACCATGATCGACACCGATCTCCAGGTAGCGCGGTGCCTCGAAGAGATCCAACAAACCTTGAATTGCCTCGGGACGTGAGATCATGACGATGAATTTCTCCCTGGTCCAATGAACGGCAACGGTAGTTCGTCCGCAGTCGAGTTCAAGCGTGGCATCGGTCCTTTACGGGACGCCAGCCATCCCGATACATTGATCCACGCCTCACTCCGGAACCAGCCGTTTCGACGCGCTGCAAGCGTGCTTCAGCCAAACGTGAGACGTACGGCATGTGCGCGTCATACGTCGGTCGTTCAGGATAGCGAGGAAGGCCTGCAGCGCGGATGCACCTGGATGTCGGAACGACGGTCGCGAGGATCGAGGCGCACGCGCTGGTCGCCGGCGTGAGCCTGCAGGCGATCGCCTGCCTGATGAACAGCGGCAGGTTCCACAAGGTCCAGATCGGTCTCGGCTCGCTCGGGGTCGTGCTGATGATCTTCGGCTTCCAGCAGATGTCGCGGTAGGTGGTGCCCGTCGTCGGCGCCGTCGCATGAGCCAGGACGCGACGGACACCCCGCTCTTCACCATCGGCTACGAAGCCGCAGGCTTCGACCAGGTGCGCGACGCCCTCATCGCCGCCGGCACGAGACTCCTGATCGATGTGCGGGCGATCGCGGCCTCGCGGCGGCCCGGCTTCTCCAAGCGCCTGCTCGCCGGCGGCCTGTTCGAGGCCGGCATCACCTACGTCCATCTGCAGCCGCTCGGCACTCCGAAGGCCGGACGGGATGCGGTGCGTCGCGGCGACGTCGGTACCATGCAGCGGATCTTCCGGGCGCACATGGAGGGCGACCGCTCCCTGGCGGCGCTGGAGGAAGCCCGCGCCCTGGCGGTCGAGCAGCGCGCCTGTCTGCTCTGCTTCGAGCGCGACCCTGCGACCTGCCACCGGCTTCTCGTCGCCGAGATGATCGTGGGCGGCAGCGGCCGAGACATACGGCATCTGCATGCCGTCATCCGTCCGCCCGACGCGATCACGCCGACTCACAAATCCAGTCGGTGGTCGACGCCATAGATCCGACGGATCACGTCCTGTTCGCCACTGACGGCGGCGCGCCGAACTCCTCGCGCCGTTCGCCGTCGCGATGCTCACCGCTCGTGCAGGAGATTTCATGAAGCTCGATGGCAAGAAGATCGCGATTCTCCTCGCGGCACCGAGGACCCCGAGTTCGCCAGGCCAAAGGCGTCGGCCTCCGGACACCATCTCATCGGGATAAATGGATTCTCAAGGCTTCGCCTTGAGC